>CAIOSU010000416.1 GCA_903861055.1 uncultured bacterium | reverse complement strand
TTGAAAGATTGATAGCAGCGCCGGTTGGATTATAAATTTCCACAGCCTTGTTAAAGCTTGTACCCTCAAGATACTCCGAGAAAAATAGGTTGCTACATGGCTGCGCCCAAAGGCCCGTGGCTAGCAACAAGGTAGAAATTGTCAGTGTAAAATTTTTCATCTGGTAAATGGTCTATGTTAAATAATGATGCAAAGGTAAAAGTTTTAACACTAAAATAGCATGGCCTACATGTTAATGAATTGTTAGCCCCAAAACGATGCAAATAAGCCTGCCAACGTATTATTTGGCAACTGTAAACCTGCCGCGTGCACTTATCTCGTTGCCTTGCAGCGAGAACAAATAATAGCCCGGCACCAAATCAACAGTACTCAACTGCACATTTTGAGCGCCAGCCTCTATATTTACCATAGCAGTTGTTACCAACTTTCCGCTCAAATCAAAAATGGTTAGCTCGGCCATTTCGGCAACTGGCGCATCAAAAGAAATATTAAGCAAATCGGATGCTGGCTGCGGGTAAAGCATAAACTTGGTTTGCTGCTGTATTTGTGTAACCCCAACGTATTGGCTGCAATTGCCTTTCAAGGTTAAATCACTAAAATCAATACAATCAACCAAATTCGGGAAATCGATAAAAGGGTTACGGTTGCCTTGCTTGCTATATACATACTCATGGCGAGCTTTCTCAAAAGCATCTGGCAAGTCGGCGTAATGCATATCAATCAATTTCTGCAAATCTTGGTAGTCGGCATCGCTTAACAGGCTGCTTAACCCCCAATTTCTGCCATATTTTCCATTATAGCATACCATCATATAGAACAGTGCCCTTGCTACGTCACCTTTTCTAGGCCCCCATACATCGGCAGCGTCTTTATTGCGACTGTCCTTGCCTTGCTTAAAAGCAATATAGGTATAAACAGAGGTAACCACATCGTTGAAAGGAAAATTGGAACGCTCAAAGTTTACATCATTGTTCACCAACTCTAGTGCATGTATATCGCATCCCTCGGGGGTCAGCTCAAAATCAGCACGTTGTATGCCGCTAAAGTTTATCCAGGAAAAGGCCATACGGTGCTCGCGGCTATAACCGTAAGTACCCAAGCCAAAATTGCCACTATACAACACATACTCGTTGCTATACTGACAGTTTATTACCTTCCGGTTATTGCTGGTATCGCGCTCGTGAAACTCTCTCACTATGGTGCTGGTAAAATCGGCATACTCCACCTTGGTGTGCGGATTGATAAGGTTTTTTAAGTCCACGATCACATTACTGCTCGAAAAATCGATAGCACCGTAGTAATTGCCATAATTATTATCAGCACTGCGAACGGTTGCGGTAAGTGGGTTGGCTTGTAAGTAATTAATGGTAGAAACCGTGGTACTGGTAATATTGTAGGCATATACAGCAAAATAGTAATCGGTACCGGCTGCCGCCTCTTTAACGCGAACTACCGATGAAGCACCCAATGAAAACACTTTAGCATTGCCCAAACCTTCGCCCTTAGTGTAAGCCACGCCATCCAATGGCGAAGCCACTATCGGTTGGGTACTACGAAGCACCAAATAACCGTCGGCTGTGGTAGGGTCAAATTTTACATCAAAGGTCCAGGCCTTATCGTAGCTGTCTTTTCTTAAGTTGGTAGGTTGGTTGATTGGTTCCTGGGCTAATTGTGCAAATGCACTCATCATCACAAAACTCAAACTCGCAGAAAGTAAAAATCGGAACATCGGGTAACAATAAATTGATAAATAAAAGGCGTGCGAAACTAGGCACTCTATGTGAAATTAAGAAATTAGCTGAACACCAAGGCGTTAACCCAATAGTTACTTAACCTCTTTAACCAGATAAATGTATACCGGAAAGTGATCGCTATAGCCGCCTTGGTAAACCCCGCCAACATATGTGCGGTGCGGATAACCTTTAAAATGGCCTGTTTGTTGGGTTAAATATGGCTTGTTGAAAACCTCGTTTCGAAGATAACGGAAACCACCATTATCTTGCTTCAACAAGCCTTGCGTCAATAATATCTGATCGAATAAGTTCCAGCTATCGTTCCAGGCCAAGGTACCAATACCTTTTTTGTAAAAGTCATAGAACGGATTGTACATTTCGCCGTCTTTAAGCTTATCCTGCTTCCCTTTGGCCTGCATCACTTTATTTACACTGCTGTTGGTAGGGTCATCGTTCAAATCGCCCATGGCCAATATTTTTACACTCGGGTCGGCCAGTAACAAACTATCTACAACCTTCCTGCAAACGGCCGCTGCATTTTCACGCAATGGCGACGATTCAGCCTCTCCGCCCCTTCTACTCGGCCAGTGATTTACAAATACATGCAATGGCTCTCCGTCAAAAAGGCCCCAAACCCACAATATATCGCGCGTAAAGCTGGTATCGCCATCTTCGCTAATGGGCATCTGTACATACAATGGCTTACTACCCAACACCGTAAAATATTTCGGATTGTATAGCAATCCTACATCAACGCCCCTTCTATCTGGCGAATCATGATGCACAACCTTATAGCCACGCTTCACAAGCGCAGGCGTTTTTACCAATTCTTCCAACACAAACCTGTTTTCTACCTCTGCTACACCCAGTATGGCCACCCCGTCGGGGGTCATATCGGTCGCTAGACTTGCTATTACGCCCGATAGTTTTCCCAATTTATCTTGATATACCTCGTTGGTGTAGTGATAAGCGCCCTCGGGCAAGAAATCCTCGTCGTTTTTTAGGGTGTCATCAAACGTATCGAATAGGTTCTCAATGTTATAAAAGCCGATAGCTGCAACTTTATATTGCTTTTCTTGAGCAAAACCATTGGCAGCAACCGCCAAAAACACCACCGACATTAATTGCAAACGGAAAAAACGCATCATAATGAAAAACAAATAGTTAAGTGTGGCAAAGATATCATTTTAGGTACAAGATGTTATACACAAAACACAAGACTTAACATGATTATCAAATTGCGTTTTGCGCTCGGCTACATACATTTTAACAATTAATGTACCAATTAAGGATTAGTGGCCCAAACCGTGGCATCAGTAACAAAGCCCACATCGTTCATTGATAACATACTGGCAATAACATGAGATATTTCAGAAGGCTTCAATTTACGCTCCACATCCTTGGGAGTATTACCTAGCTTGTTGCCAAAGTCGGTGATAACCTCACTAGGGTTTACTTGCATTACGCGCACATTGTGCTTTCGCAACTCCATTCTCCAGCATTCAGTTAGGCCCGATAGGGCAAATTTACTAGCCACATAAGCAGAGCCATTGGCAAAGCCTTTAGATCCCGCGGTAGATGATATATTGATAATATTGCCTGTTTGCTGGGCCACAAAATGCTTAGCGGCATGCTTGCCACAAAGGAAAGCTCCTTTTACATTTACTTCCCAAATCTTTGTAAAATCGGCCACAGCAGTTTCGGTTAATGGGGCAAAATAGCCAATGCCGGCATTATTCACTAACACATTTAACCCGCCCATGGCTTTAATGGCATCATCAAACAATCGTTCCACATCAGCTTCTTTAGCTACATCCGCTCTAAAGCCAATTACGCCCAAATCCTTGGCTGCCTGTTGTATGGTTTCTTCATGACGGCCACAGATAACTACTTGCGCACCTAGCTCGTGCAATAGCTTTGCGGTATCGTAACCAATACCCGAGCTACCGCCCGTAATCAATACTTTTGCTTTGGTAATGTCCATTATGTATCTTTTTAAAAATGATGTTGGACAAAGGTAGAACTTTCAGAATAGCCCAGTGACGAGCACCTCCTTACCATAAAAAATCAATCAATGTGGAAATGTAAGGATTTAGCACACTAAAAACCGATTAACTAATCAACCAGTATTCCAATAGCTAAATACCGGGTACCAATACGATTTCTACTGCGTGGTGGTCGCTTAGGTTATTGCGGTTTTTGAGCTTTTTGCTAGTCCAGCTCCCTATAAAGGTAGTTACCTTGCGGCGGATAGATGAGAAAGAAATGCTGTTATTTTTTACCAAAATATAATCGAGTGTGGTCGATTCTTCGTATTCTACCAAATCGTTGCTGTTGCAGTCATACGTATAAACATCTTCGGATACGCCTGGGTTATCTTCAATCAAATCTGGCGAACAAACATTGTCGGCATTGGCAGCCAGGGTAACCAGCATTTGGTTGTAATGCTTTAAGTCACGTTTATGGATGTTGAAATCACCACAAAGTAACTGAGGTTTACCATCCGCATGATATACATCAACCAATTCGGTTTTTATTTGCATCAATTGCTTATTGCGAATATCTTCCTTCTTTGGCGAATCGTCGGCCTGCATGTGGGTGCCAACAACTTGGTAAGTGATGCCATCTTTTTGCACTTCCACCATCAAGGCACCCTTGCGGCTTCCACAATCAAATCCTTGGCAATCGTCAAACAATATTTCGCCAATTTGGGTCAGGGGGTGTTTACTTACAATCCACACACCTCCATTGGTTACTGTCATTGCTTTTTTAACATTTTCATTAACCGGGCCAATTGCATAAGGATACACCTCCTTTAAGATGTCCCAAAGTGCGGTACGCGCTTTTTTATCAAAAGCTTCTTGAAAAACAATAACATCATAATCGGCTTCATTCAATCTTTCGGCAATGATTTTGGAACGCTCCATTTGACCCACCTTACGAATAAGGCGAGGCAACAAATAAATATTCCAAGAAAGCACCTTAAGTTGTGGCTGGTATACCGCGGTATCTGTATCAGCATCAACAACCAATGCTTGCGCGCGGCTGCTAATTGAGAAGAAGCAAAGAAAGAAAGTGAGGAGAAAGAGAGCCAGCTTCTGCACGATTTGTATATTTAGCACCAAATTAGCTATTTGGGAGCAGTTTTGTCGAGTAAATGTTTGTGTAAAATACAATTTCTTTAATAAATAACCACCGCTTAACAGATGCTTAAACCAGAAAGCAAGTTGCACTACACCAAAATTATTAAAACTGAAGCACAAAGGCTTGGTTTTGAGCAGATTGGCATAGCACCTGCAGGCTTTTTGGAGGATGAAGCACCACGATTAGAAAGCTGGCTCAAAAAAGGTTTTCATGGGCAGATGCAATGGATGGAAAACCATTTTGATAAACGCCTCGACCCTACCCTATTGGTGCCAGGTGCCAAGTCGGTTATTTCATTGATATTCAATTACTTTCCGTCTACCAAACCGAATGACGAAACCGCCCCAAAAATTGCTCGCTATGCTTATGGTGAGGATTATCATTTTGTATTAAAAGATAAGCTAAAAGACCTGATGCATTTTATCCGCGCTGAAATAGGCGAAGTGGATGGAAGGGTATTTGTGGACTCGGCACCGGTAATGGAGCGCAAGTGGGCACAAAAAGGGGGCTTGGGCTGGATAGGGAAAAACACCTTGTTGCTGAACAAAGGCAAAGGCTCTTACTACTTCCTGGCCGAGATAATTTGCGACTTGGAACTGGAATATGACGGCCCTGCAACTGACCACTGCGGCACCTGCACCGCCTGCATTGATGCCTGCCCTACCGATGCCATTACCCCGTACGAGGTAAACGCCAGCAAGTGTATATCTTACCTTACTATTGAGCTACGCGATGCCATACCCAACGAATTTGCTGGTAAAATGGAGAACTGGGCCTTTGGTTGCGACATTTGCCAAGAGGTATGCCCTTGGAACCGATTTGCCAAACCGCACCAGGAACAAGCCTTTTTGCCTTCGCTTGAGTTAATGGACATGACTACCCGTAACTGGCATGAAATGACGGAGGAGGTATTTAAAAAAGTGTTTAAGCACAGCCCTGTGAAGCGCACCAAGTTTGAGGGATTGAAACGAAATTTGAGGTTTTTGGAGGGGGAACAATTGGAAACTCTCTTGTAAAAAGAAAAAAAAGCCCGCATTATGTGATAGGGCGTTGCCCCATCCTAACATTATGTGACCCCGTTGGGGTGGACCGTGTTATTCATCTATCCCCACTGGGGAAATACATATTACGGGTAACACAGATTACAGGCAACCCCAACTGGGTTTAATACTATCAGCGTAGGGCACCGCCCTATGTTCGAATCACAACCCACAACTCGCAACTCGTAACCCGCAACTAAGTTACTTGCTCTTCACCACAGCATAATACAGCCACGAACAACAAGCTAGAAATATACCCAAGCCTATCCAATCGGGCAGCGGATTGTCAATGAGCTTTAGGGCATCATCCTTCTTCTCCGATATGCCAAAAGGAATGGCAAGCGCCACCCCAATAAGGGCTTCGCCAGTTATCAATCCCGAGGCAAATAGCAGCCCTGCCTTCTCGGCATTGCCTTTGCGCATTTCCAAGGCAATATTGGCGTTGGACGTTTCCAGTTTGGAATCCACACCGTAGGCAGTTTGCAGCGACTGTTTTTTGAAATAACGATCGACCAACCAAGCAATCAACCCACCAAAGAAAATGGCCGTATCTAAGTACATAGGCAAATACATACCCACAGCCACTGCCAGCACGGGCATTCGGAAGTTGCTGCCACGACGGGCCAGTAGCTGGTCAATAATAATGATAACCACACCGATACCCATGCCACCATATATATAGGCCCAAGGCAGTTCGCCGCCAAAAACCCCTTGCGCCACGCTCATCATTAGGGTAGATTGTGGCGCGGGCAGGTCGTCAGAACCTATGGTATAGGCATTGTTCAATAAATTCAGCACTGGTGCCATTACAAAAGCGGCCGTTACCACACCTATTATCTGCATGTATTGCTGGTACTTGGGCGTTGCACCCAACTCATAGCCCGACTTTAGATCCTGCATGTTATCGCCAGCAATAGCTGCCGCGCAACATACCACGGCTCCAATCATAATGGCCGATGCCGCTCCCACGGGCGAATCGGTACCCAACAAAGCAGCCAAAATAAGCGCGCTGGATAAAATAGTTGCAATGGTAACACCCGAAATAGGGTTGTTAGAACTACCTACTAAGCCCGCCATGTAACCGGCCACCGCCGAAAACACAAACCCGCCAATAAACATGAGGATGGTCATAAAAATGCTGATGTGCAGCATCTCTATTTGCCGCCAATAGATGATGAAAATAGGAACAATTAACACCCCGATGCCAATCATAATCCACTGTATGGGCATATCGTACTCGGTTCGCAGGATAGTGGAATGGTGGTCTTTCCCTTTCTTAAATGCGGCAATGCCTTCCTTTACCGCCGAAGACAGCGACTTACGGATGCTAATGATGGCCCATAAGCCGCCTACAATCATCGCGCCCACACCTAGGTAGCGTATTTGGTATTTGTATAGCCAACCAGCGTGGTCCATTAGCTCGGTACCTTCGGGTACGCCATTAATGGCTATGTGTGCGGGTATGCCCACATACCATGTAATGGCCCCACCCAAAATAACCAATAAAGAAATATTGAGACCTACAATATAGCCTACCGCCATAACCGCCGGAGTAAGATAGGTACCGAAATACAAAAATCCTTTACCCTTTACAAGTGCGGCAGCTTCGAAGGTACCCGGCCAAAGTTTAAAGCCCTCAATAAATAGTTTGATGCCACCACCCAAAGCACTACCTACCAGCAGATATTTCATAAAGCTACCGCCTTCGGTACCGGCCTTTAGCACTTCTGCAGTTGCCAATCCTTCGGGGAACATGAGTTGCTCCTTTACAATAAGCGCATTGCGCAAAGGAATGGTAAAAAACACGCCCAAAACACCTCCGCAACCAGCTATTAGCGTGGTTTCCCAGTAGTTAAACTCTGTCCAGTATTGCATTAGGATAAGCGCGGGCAAAGTAAAGATAACCCCCGCCGCTAGTGCCTCGCCCGAAGATGCGGCCGTTTGAACGCCATTGTTTTCCAAGATATTGGAAGAACGAAACATCCGCAAAATAGCCATGGACATTACCGCCGCTGGTATGGATGCTGAAACCGTCATGCCCAAGAAAAGACCCATG
>CAIOSU010000415.1 GCA_903861055.1 uncultured bacterium | reverse complement strand
TTAAACCTAGGGCCACTTGCGCAAGTACTTGCAATTGTGGGTATCATAATGGTATTAGCGCTGTTAGTTTTCATGATAATAAAATCAGGTTTGTTCCATACCAATCATACAATAAAGCAGACTATTACCGGCGCCAAATTATTAGAGAATATTGAAGACAACCTGCACGAATCGGATTTGGAACGTGCATTGCGACTTGCTCTAGAGTCCCAAGATTATCGATTGGCCATCAGGATATACTACCTTACCATTATCAAAGAACTATCGCTGAAAGACTTGATAAAATGGAAACGGGATAAAACAAATGGCCAATATGTGCAAGAAATGATGGAAAAACCCGGAGGTAATTCATTTAGAGCACTTACCATTTCTTTCGAAAGGGCATGGTACAGCAATGAAACTATAATGCGTAGTCATTATGAGACCCTCAATCCGCAGTTTCAATCATTCATTAATTCAATCAAAAAACAGTAAGCCTGAAATCGAATAACAAAAACCATTTGATAATTGGCATTGGTGCATTGGTGCTAGTGGCAGTTTTTTTATTGGTTTGGATGTTCTCGAACGAGGAAACAAAGTATGATTGGAGCGAGGAGTATAAGTACAATACCGAGCAACCATATGACAACAATCTATTGTTTGCCTTGCTTAAGGCAAGGGCTGTTGAGGACTCCTTTTTTATGGTCAAAACATCCCTATCTAAAGGGTTTAGCCCAAGCGTTATAAATACCACCGCCAGCTATGTATATGTGGGTGCCAATTCGAACTATAGCTACGACGATATAGATAGCCTATTGTTGTTTGTCGAAAACGGGCACGATGCGTTCTTGAGTGTCAACTATTTAGATTTAGATCTAGCACACCGTTTGAATCTGCTGAAATGTGAAGTTCCGGTTGTATTTGAGGACACACTAGAATCAGATGATACCTTAGCTCTTGATGAAGATTGGGACGATGAAAATTGGGAGGACTACGAAGCGGATACCAATATCTTGAGTACCATTGAATATAATATGCTAGATAGTCTGTTGTTTTCGTATAAAGACACTTCTGCCAGTCTAAACCTCTTGCATCCATCGCTAGCGCTCAAATTGCCTCCCAACTATATATACAAGCCCAACAACCAAACGGATACGTATAACTGGTCGTACTTTAATTTCGATAGCTGGTGTGGCGGCGATTCAGCGTTAGCAAGGCTTGGAAGCGTATCTGATGTTGTTAACTTTATCAAAGTGCCTTACGGTAAAGGCTATTTCTATATCCACACCACACCAATAGCCTTTACCAATTATTACTTGCGCTATGAAGATAAACTAAGCTATGCACAAAACGTTTTCTCGCACTTGCCTGATGGCGCTATTTACTGGGATGAGGGCTCGCATTATTATCATAGTGACGATGGCAGTAACGGTAGATCAAATGCATTTGGCAAATCGGAGCTGAACTATATACTTTCGCAGCCAGCATCTCGATGGGCGTTTTATACCCTGCTTACAGGCATTTTGCTCTACATAGTATTTTACATGAAACGCCGCCAACGAATAATTTCGGTAATAGAGCCTTATGCCAATACTTCAATTGAATACGTTCAAAGTATTGGATCATTGTACTTTATAAAAAAAGAACATCGTAAGTTGGCTGAGCAAAAGTTTAAGTTATTTTTGAGCTACTTGCGCAATAGATACCGCATACCAACTCAGGTTATTGACGAAGCGTTTATTAAAAAGGTAGCCTCTACTAGTAAGGTTGAT
>CAIOSU010000414.1 GCA_903861055.1 uncultured bacterium | reverse complement strand
GCCAATTGCTTAGAACCAAGCAACCAAGCAGTAGCCAAATCTTTAGTCGATTCTTTTAAGTCGTATTGTGGCCACTCTGTCAGCAAATTGCCTTGCAAACGGTTAAGCCAAATATACTCAGCACTCCGTATGTGGTTTATGGTTCCTCGGATACTTGGGAAGCTACTTTCAATTTCTTTATCAACATAAGATGGAGTTATACCCTCAATTACTTCTGCAAATTGTTCATTCGCCCAAAGATTATATGCTGCGTATTGCGTAAATATTTCTTTCATTAAGGTACTTTTGATACTTATTAGACGGTTAAAGGTCATCAAACGTAGTCAACATGTCAAAAAATATTTTGAAAAAGGGTTTTGAGACCCTCTGTATTAGCGATAGGCTGCCTGGAAGAACAGAGGGATTCTCGCATGTACCACCTATCCATGCCACTTCTACGTTTGTTTACGAGAACGCTGAAAAAGCCATGAACGTTTTTCAAGGCAAAGAGGAGGCCTATATATATGGCCGCTGGCACAACCCCAGTTACACTATTATTGAGCAAAAGGTAGCACTTTTAGAAAGCTACGGCCTAGATATTGAAACCCCTGAGGCTATCCTTTTTAGTTCGGGCATGGCGGCTATTAGCAGTATGTTTCTCTCATTAAGCCTCAAAAAGGGTGATGCGGTGCTTACGCAGGGCAACTTATATGGCACAACAACTGAAATGCTGAATACTATGCTAGGCGAGCATGGGGTAGATATTCTATATCAAAACTTAAAAGACCTGAAGCAAGTTGAAGTGTTACTAAAGAGAAACAAGTCGATAAAAATTATCTACATCGAAACGCCCGCCAACCCGACGCTGGATTGCTATGATTTGGGTGCCTTGGCGGCTTTAGCCAAAAAATATGGCAAACTTACCGCCGTTGACAATACATTTGCCACCCCATACCTGCAACAACCATTGGCCCACGGCATCGATTTTGTTATGCACTCTACCACCAAATTCCTCAACGGCCATGGCAATGCCATTGGGGGTATAGTCGTTGGCTCCAACACCAAGCTAATGAAACAAGTTTGGCGAATGCGAAAATTATTGGGTAGCAACCCAAGTCCGTTTGATGCTTTTTTATTGAACAATGGCATTAAAACCTTGGTATTGCGCATGGAGAAACACTGCAACAATGCCGAAAAAGTAGCCGAGTGGCTACAGAACCACCCCGCAGTAGGCAAAGTAAACTATACTGGCCTAACCAACCATCCCGACCATGAGTTAGCCATTGCCCAAATGAGGCGCTTTGGTGGGATATTGAGTTTTGAGTTGAAAGGTGGGATTGATGCTGGCATAAAACTAATGAACGGTGTGAAACACTGCGTGCTTACTGCATCATTAGGCACTGCAGATACACTTATTCAGCACCCTGCAAGTATGACCCACGTGCAAGTTAACCGGGAACAACGCTTGCAATTTGGTATTACCGACGGATTAGTGCGCTTATCAGTGGGTATTGAAGATGTGGATGACATTATCAACGATTTGGAACAAGCACTGGCATAAAAAAAGCGACCATGCCTAAACATGGTCGCTATTGATTTATACTTATGGTCAATTATACATTATACTACAATTGCCACTACCAGTGCGATATACAATATCCATATTAACAATGCAAAGGCACCTAAGCAAATACCTGCTATAGCCATACCGCGGCGACTTGTGCCACGCTTAAGCGCTAAAATACCAAACGCAATGGCCGCTGGGCCGAAAAGGAAACCAGCATACCACAGAAAAGCAGCTGCACCTGCTGAAAGCGAAACGATGGCAAAAATATCAGCAATATCCATACCTTGCACACCTGCACCATCAAAGTGCTTATTCATTTGGCGCTGAGCCATTTTGCTGAACATTTTCACCATTGCACGCTCCATAAAGTTCATTTTCTTTGGGGTAGCGTTAGGATCAACTTGCTTGTTCAAGCCAAGTTTGTCTACCCATTTTTGCTCACGTGGAGTCAACTCCATTCCGCTCAAAGCAATTGGGTTAGTTGTTGCCGGCTTGGTAGTTACCACTGGCTCATCGGTAGTATTCAATTCTACTTCAGTTGGTAGGGTGGTTTCTTCAATGGCCACCACTTCTTCGGCATTGATATCTTTTTGCTGGTTGCTTGGTTGCTCAACATTAGCGTTGCCATAACCTTTACCCGTAATGCGTTGCTCTGGGTAGTAGCCTTCAAAACTGCGACTGCTGCTACAAGAATTCAAAAGCATAATGCCCAAAACACCTGCCATTAATGTTAACGATAGCTGAAAATTTTTCATGGTTTTTCTTTCGATTAAAAGTTTAAGTTAAAAATT
>CAIOSU010000413.1 GCA_903861055.1 uncultured bacterium | reverse complement strand
TTCAATATCGGGATGCGCTATCGGAATGCGCGGTATCAAATACCATAATACTAAAAAAGCCTCCCAGTTTCCTGAAAGGCTTTTTCTAAGTCGGGGTGGCAGGATTCGAACCTACGACCCCCTGGTCCCAAACCAGGTGCGCTACCGGACTGCGCTACACCCCGTACTTTTTAAGTGGTGCAAAGGTACTTGAAAAAAACTCAATCAGAAAAACAATTTTAAATCTTTTTACCGGTAAAAAGCTATCTAACTGCCAATCCTTTCAAAATCAATTACCTATCCACTAAAAAACCCACCATTCAAGTGCTGGTGGGCTTTGCGGAGAGTGAGGGATTCGAACCCTCGGTACCGTTACCAGTACAACAGTTTAGCAAACTGTCCCATTCGGCCACTCTGGCAACTCTCCGTTAAATTGGGAATGCAAATCTAATAAAATACTGGCATTTACTAGCAGGTTCCGCATTTTTTTAGGAAAAATAAGCACCCCATCAAAAAGCTTCTTCTTAATCCCTTAAAAATCAAAAGCCCCCGAAAAATTTCGAGGGCCTCTGTTGGTTATTTTTATCGTTTCTCAATTGGCTTCCAGTCGCGCAGCGGGTAGCCAGTGTATATTTGGCGTGGGCGGCCAATAGGCTGGTTTTCGTCAATCATTTCTTTCCATTGGGCAATCCATCCTGGAAGGCGGCCCAATGCAAATAGTGGGGTAAACATTTCCACAGGGAAACCCATAGCGCGGTAAATGATACCTGAGTAAAAATCTACGTTAGGGAACAACTTACGCTCAATAAAGTAAGGGTCTTTCAAGGCTGTTTCTTCCAATTTCTTGGCTATTTCCAACACTGGGTCGTTAATACCTAGTTTGTTCAATACCTTGTCGCAAGCGTCTTTAATCAACAAAGCGCGTGGGTCAAAGTTCTTGTAAACGCGGTGACCAAAGCCCATCAAACGGAACGGGTCGTTTTTGTCTTTGGCTTTGTTAATCCATTTTTCGGTATCGCCACCATCTGCTTTAATGTTCTCCAACATTTCAATTACCTGTTGGTTGGCACCACCATGCAATGGCCCCCAAAGGGCTGCAATACCTGCAGAAATGGCCGCATATAGGTTTGCTTGTGATGAACCCACGATACGCACCGTAGATGTGGAGCAGTTCTGCTCGTGGTCGGCATGCAATATCAATAGTTTGTTCATCGCCTCAACAATTACCGGATCTACCTCAAAGTTTTCGGTAACATTGCCAAAGGTCATGTAAAGGTAGTTGGTTACGTAGTCAAGGTTATTGTTTGGGTAAATAATCGGGTGGCCGATAGATTTTTTGTATACCATACCCACAATAGTTGGCATTTTGGCCAACATACGGAACATGGTAAGGCGCTTGGCCTCGTCGTTGCGGTTAGGGTTCAACGAAGCTGGGTAGAAAGAAGACAATGAAGATACCATGGCAATCAATTGGCCCATTGGGTGGCTATTGGTTGGGTATGCGTCAAAAATCTTCTTCATATCCTCATGAACCAAGGTATGGCGGCTTATTTTGGTTTCGAAAGCAGCCAACTGTTCTTTGTTCGGCAACTCGCCGTTAAACAGCATGTAGCACACTTCCATGTAAGAGGCATGGTTGGTAAGGTCCTCAATGCTATACCCGCCATGACGAAGAATACCTTCTTCACCATCGAGGTAGGTAAGCTTACTTGTGGTAGCACCTGTATTCTTATAGCCAGTATCAAGGGTTACATAACCGGTTTGGTCACGCAATTTACTGATATCAATTGCTTTTTCATTTTCCGAACCAGTAAATACTGGGAACTCGTATTCTTTACCTTCAAGAATGAGTTTCGCTGTTTCCGACATATCGCTAATTAGAATAAGGGTTTCAAGGATGTTACGAAATTACACAATGAAAGCTTAAATCAAAACTAATTAGAGCGGTAACATTTGTTAAAATGCAAAAAGTAACCGTTTGGGGCTAAATAGCAGCTTATATTTACTCGTTAAAGGGTTAACTTTACCCATACACTACAACCACCATTGCTATGCCCGATAGTTTAATACACAACAACACCCTTCGTTGGTTTATCAAAACCCTTAGCCTGCCGCTTCCCTTGCCTCCAGTGCTTAAGCGCAGCGAAGCTCCTTATGCTAAAGATGTTTTATCGGGATACAAGGTTAAGGTAAATGGAAGTGCAACCTTAGGCACTATGCTTCAAGCTGCAGGTGCCACAACTGTGGAAGGAACTGAGCCTGTAGATGCACTAGTTTATGACCTAGATGGGCCAAAAACCGCAGCCGAACTAGACCAGTTGCACCTGTTTTTTAGCAACAGCCTTGGGCAGCTAAAACGTAACGGGCGTGTGCTGGTTGTGCAGCGTTTAGTCCCCAGCAATGCCGAAGCGGCTGCCGCGCAGCGTGCTGTTGATGGCATTGTGCGCACTATTGCTAAAGAGCAAGGCCGCAAAGGCATAACCGCTAACAGAATAGCTTACACCGGTACTTGGCCTGAAATGCAAAGCCGCATTGAAGGGCCTTTGCGTTTTCTGTTGAGCCGCTATGCTGCTTTTATTGATGGACAAACCATTTGGTTGGATAACACGGTAAATGCACCTGAACAATTGCCACTTGTAAAACCACTGGCTGGCAAAACCGCTTTAGTAACGGGTGCCGCGCGTGGCATTGGCGCTGCAATTGCCAAAAGCCTAGCCCGTGAAGGTGCTAAAGTAATAGTAGTTGATAGGCCCAATGAGGCTGAAATAGCTCGCAAATTGGTTGCCGAAATTAACGGCGAATTACTGTTGCAGGATATCAGTGCGCCCGATGCGCCTAAAGCGCTCGCCAATTTTTTGGAGGCGAACAAGCTTACCTTAGATATACTAGTGCATAATGCCGGAATAACTCGTGACAAGACCTTAGCCAAAATGGATGCGGAGCGCTGGGAGCAGGTGCTAAACATTAATTTTAAAGCCATACTGCGCATAAACGAAGTGCTTTTGCCTAAGTTGAACGAGGGTGGTAGAATGATTCTAATGTCGTCCATCTCTGGTTTTTCGGGCAACTTTGGGCAGGCCAACTATGCTGCCACTAAGGCTGCCTTAATAGGTTATGCTGCCGCATTGGCCAAAGAGGTAGCTGGCAGGGGTATTACCGTAAATGCTATTGCCCCAGGATTTATTGAAACAGCCATGACCGCCAAAATGCCGCTAATGACCCGCGAAGGTGGCCGCCGCTTGAGCAACCTGCAACAAGGTGGTTTGCCAGAAGATATTGCCGAGGCTACCCTATTCCTAGTAAGCCCAGGTGCAGTAGGTGTTACAGGGCAAACCTTGAGGGTTTGTGGGGGTAGCATGATTGGAGCGTAAGTAACTTTTTGAGGTAAAAAGCCGTTATATTTAGAGTAACAAAAAGTAGAAGTGATGGGAAAGCTAACCATAGAACAACAAAAAGAAGAAATCAAGAAACTGGTTGATGAACAACAAGACTCGGCATTAATTGAAGAGGTATATGAGCTTTTGCAACCAAGATTAGATTCTCTTGAAAGAGAGAAGCTTATTGAGAGCATTAAAAGATCTGAGGAAGATATTAAACATGGTAGAGTATTAACACCTGAACAAGCCTTAGATAGATTAAACCAACGTTTTAGAAAATGAAGGTCATCATTACTGATGAGGCCTTCGAAAGCCTTGAAGATATAGTTGTGTTTATTAGCAACTCTTCCAATGAAAGCAAAGCCTTGGCGGTTGGTACATCATTAATAAATTTAGCGCTTACGCTAGATAATATGCCACTCCGTGGCCCAATAGAAGTTGAGTTAATGGGGGAGGCTAACGAATATAGACGCCTCATTTTCGAACACCGTTATAAAGTAATTTATCGATTAGCTAATAACATTGTTTATGTTGTTAGATTTTTCGATACCCGCCAAAACCCTTCAAAAATGAAAGGCTAAAAATTACCATGACCAAAATAGGCCTT
>CAIOSU010000412.1 GCA_903861055.1 uncultured bacterium | reverse complement strand
CCTTCTTTCACATTTCCACCAACACCACATTTATTTTTCAATAGCTTGCCCAATTCCAATAAATCGGCGCCTGTGCCAATAAACCCTTCAACCATGGTAACGGTTTTTCCGCCCCGCTGCTTGCGGTCAAGCGATACGTATAGCAACTGGTCCTTAGGCGTTAAGGTTTCCTCATTTTCGGGTTCATCTGCATCGAGCCTAAAGTCAGGATCAGTAGAAAACACGATTCCTCCTTGTCCAAATTTCTTTTTAGCTGCCATTGGTGTTAATTTTATCGTCAACCTGTTAAATACGGTTGCTAAATTAATCAAACCAACCTCAAAATGAGATATACCCTAATACTGTTGTTGATGATAGTTGGATTGTTTGGCTGCCAACCAAAGGAAGCTAGTAAGCCCACCCAAGCCAGCATTGAGGCAACCTACCTTAAAGACCCTTTGATACTGCCAATAGCAAAAGAATACTACCAAGGTAAAAAACCAGCCGAAACGCCGCAAACCTTGGATATGCTTGATAGCCTTTTTATTCAAGACTCATTAAGATTGCGCTTTTATTTTGCTGCTACTACCAAGCTAATTAGCCAGCCAATGAGCTTTAGGGATATAGTAAGCATATACGCCTTTAAGTTTGTGCGCGACAGGCCCTTGATGTTCATTGCCCAATTTACCGAAGAGAACCCGTTGATAAACTCAAATGATGCTTGGGGCGTTTGGTGCCTAAATATTGCCTACGAGGCAATGCAGAAAAACCCCAACGATCCATTCTCAGAGTTGAATGCAATAGAAACGAGTATGAAAAACCGGTTCAGAACAGTTAGTGTGAATGCTATGGAAATGGGCGGTACCTTCATTGAAAATACCCGAGCCAAAATCATTAAACTACAGCACGACCAAAAACAAGATTTAGCCCCTCAAAAGGACGGCGAATAAAATTAGTACCATGGCGCTAAACTTTAAAGTATCGGGCACAGGCCCACCGCTTATTATATTACATGGCTTCCTAGGCTCGCTCGACAACTGGCAAACGCATGCCCGTGCGCTCAGCGATATGGCCACCGTGTATATAGTAGATGGGCGAAACCATGGCCGAAGCCCACATTACCCTGAGCACAGTTATGCCCTGATGGCGGAAGATTTAAAAGCATTCATGGAGGAGCAAGGTATAGCAAAGGCATCATTGCTAGGACATTCAATGGGCGGAAAAACGGTTATGGAGTTTGCAAACCGCTACCCCGAAATGATTGAAAAGCTAATAATTGCCGATATTTCTCCCAGACAGTACACTTGGAATTACGACCGTATTTTTGAAGCGCTATTTTACGTAAAACTGGACGAAGTAGAGCAACGAAGTGATGCTGAGCGTATGTTGCGCGAAAAGATAAGCGAAGAGGGCATGGTGCAGTTTCTTTTAAAAAGCCTTGACCGAAACCCTGACGGTAGCTATGAGTGGAAAATGAACCTAGCTGTACTTTACCAAAAATTTGACGAAGTGATTAAAGGTATTGAGCTCAATAGTATTTATCCGTTTGCAACATTGATAATTAGAGGTGGCAAGTCGAAATACGTGGAGGAAAAGGATATTGAAAATTACCAAGCACACTTCTCTAACATTGAAATAGTTACGCTTGAAAATGCAGGCCATTGGTTGCATGCCGAAGAGCCAAAGGAATTTTTGGATGCCGTGCGAAGGTTTCTACTTGAGAAACATAAATCTTAACTAATGAAAAATGGAGCTCCTCAAAAGGGAAGCTCCATTCTTTTAATATTATTGCTATCAGTGCGCTTACCGAACAAATAGTTTTTGGTTCTGTACCTCCGTATCATTCGATACCCTAACCAAATATGCGCCAGCGGCAAGGCCTTCAGGCATATCCAATTGATTTTGTTGACCCATTGATACACCGCGGTAAATCAATTTGCCACTGCCCATTTCATACACCTCAATAGTATAGTCAATGATGGCTGCGCTAATGTTTACCTGAATTTGTTGACCCGCATTGGCCGGGTTAGGATAAACCGATATTTGTACGGTAGGTTGTGCCGCGTCGTTAAGCACTACACTTGCCAAATTTGAGTATTCAAAGGCTCCGTCAAAATCGGTTTGTTTAAGGCGGTAGTAGCTAAGGCCCATTGTAGGGTTTTCGTCAATGGCACTGTAAGTGCTGCTCACATTGCTGCTGCCCGCGCCAGCCATACGGGTTACTTCTTCAAAGTTCACCCCATCGGCACTGCGCTCAATGGTAAAAAACTCATTGTTTATTTCTATGGCAGTTACCCAATTCAAAACCACCTCATTGTTGCTATTTACATTGGCAGTAAAGCTTACCAACTCAATTGGTAGCGGATTGCCATTGCTGCTTGCACGGCCCAGACCAAATTCAGAAAAGCTAGTTAAACCAAACCTAATTGCATAGCCATCGGAAACCATACGGCCGGCACCATTGTCATTGTTTATGGTACCTGGTGCGCCCCAATCGGCACCAGAAGTAGAGCCGTCATTACGTTTTAATATAGCAAACTGGTTACTGCTCAGTAAACCCATGTTAGCGGTTGACAGGCGCACATCATAGCTGCCACCTGATGGTTGCGAGTTGGGAGTTAAATGCCACACGCCCCAAGAAGCAATAGACAAATAAGTCATATAACTATCGCTAACCGAAAGGTCTGCATCGTTATGGTTTGTCAATGCCCCAAAACGAGCGTCCATATAGCTTAAGCCAGTCATGTTATTGTTAACAATCTCTGCTAAGTGATAGCTAGATGATGCAGTGCTATTGCCTATTGGAAAAGCATAGGTGCTGGTATTGGTAGTCATGTACCTGCGTAAGCGGCCATTTACAAAACGACTGCTGCTATAACCAGTTATTGCACCCGCATCGGTATTTTGCAGTATCAAACGGTTCGCACCAGTAGATATTACTCCGTTGCTAAGTGTAGCAATGTTAGTTATGGTCAAGTCGTCATTTAAATTGAAACCAGCGGCGTTGTTAAAGATTACATTGTAAAAAGCTGCTCCACCTGAGGTAATGTCCTTTGCAGATGTGCCGCTAAGTGTAACCAAACCAGCTCGAGCATTAAAGGAAGCACTGTTGCTAAAGTTACCCGTTATAGTCAAACTGTAATTGTTTATGCTGTGCACATCAAGTGTCGAACCCGTGATAGATACGTTACCCGTTACAGTGGTATTGCCCGCTAGCGTTTTTGTGCCCGTGCCCGAAATTTGAAGGTTTGAGTAGTTTTGGCTATTGTTTGGTACGCCAACGGTTTGGCTTCCTCCCGCATAATGGATAGTGCTACTTGGCTCAATTACCATTGAAAATGTACTGGGCAAGCCAACGGTACCAGAAATTTCTAGTGCAGCCCCGGTGCGAATGGTAAAAGTGCGACCACTGTTACCTAGCATTGAGTAGCCGGCATTTTTGAAAGTACCGCTTACAATATCAATATTACCGTAAACGGTAGTTGTGGTAAGGTTTGATTGGGCGGTGATATTGCCGCCGGTATTGAATACAATGTTACGGAAACGGTTGCCAGTAAATCTAATGTCGCGGTTGCCCGACCCGTTAAAGGTAAAAGTGTGGATGTTGGATGT
>CAIOSU010000411.1 GCA_903861055.1 uncultured bacterium | reverse complement strand
CCAAATCATTACCTTGCAAATATATGAGAGTAACACGCGAAATGCACCATAAAGAGCTTCAACCAACTTACTGGTTGGTGAAAGCAGTGTTTACAATGTTTATGCATAAAGCGGGAGTGCTATTTTTGAACTCGCTAAGTGTATTGTTAAACGGGAAAAACATTGATGGACTGCATAATGAGGAGTTGTACATTCCTAGCAAAAATGGCGGCCCTGACATACGCTTGAGGATATATAAACCTCTTAACCATGAGGGTGTGTTACCTGGCATGCTTTTTTTACACGGTGGTGGTTTGGTGATGGGAAACCCTGAACTTAGCCATGATAATATTGAAGACTACATAGCTACAAAACCGTGTGTAATAGTAGCGCCCGACTATCGGAAAGCGTATACTGCACCCTACCCTGCGGCATTTAACGATTGCTACGACACGTTGCTTTGGATGAATGCCAACACCACACAACTGGGTACAATACCCGACAAGCTAATTGTTGCCGGACATAGTGCAGGCGGAGGATTGGCAGCAGCGGTTTCGCTAAAAGCTACGGACACGCAAGAGGTTAAAATAGCTTTTCAAATACCTATCTATCCGATGTTGGATGATAGGCAAAATTCAGAATCGGCTAGAGACAATAACTCTGCCAGCTGGAATGCAAAAGCGAATAAGCTAGGATGGTCAGCATATTTGCGAGAACTCAACGAAAAGGGCATAACGGTGCCTGCATATGCTGCGGCAGCTAGGGCAACTGATTATACCAAACTACCGCCCACCATTACATTTGTTGGCGATTTGGAACCCTTTAAGGATGAAACAATTACTTATGTCGATAACCTAAGAAAAGCAGGAATACCAGTAACATTCCGTTTGTTTGAAGGTTGTTATCATGCCTTTGAGAAGGTTCTCCCTAACTTGAAAATCAGCAAAGAAGCTCGGTCGTTTTTGTTGAGCTCTTATAGCGAGTATGTAGACAAATACATTTATTTGAAATAGGGGTTTTGTCTATCAAACCGCCACGCCCTGCTTAAACTGCATATCGTGCAGTTTGCGGTAGTAGCCGTCCCGTTTTAGGAGTTCTTCGTGGGTGCCAATTTCTTTCAACTCACCTCTATCGAGCACCATTATTTTATCGGCTTTTTGTATGGTACTCAAGCGGTGAGCGATAACAATGGAGGTACGGTCGACTACCATTTTATCAATGGCCTGTTGTATTATCATTTCGCTCTCGGTATCGATGCTAGAGGTTGCCTCATCGAGGATTAGAATAGCAGGGTTGAACACCAGCGCACGAATAAACGAAATCAATTGCCGCTGCCCCATGGACAAGGTTGCGCCGCGCTCCATTACCTTATAGTCATATCCACCCGGCAAGCGCATAATAAAATCGTGCGCGCCAACGGCCTTGGCGGCCTCAACTACCTGTTCGCGGGTAATGACGCTATCACGAAGCGTTATGTTCTCTAGCACCGTGCCACTGAACAAAAACACATCTTGCAGTACCATGCCTATGTGCTTGCGCAAGCCGGCAAGTTCATAATCCTTCACATCTACACCATCAACCTTAATGCTACCTTTCTGTATTTCGTAAAAGCGGTTGAGAATATTGATAATAGAGCTTTTGCCCGAACCTGTTGCCCCTACTATAGCCAAGGTTTCGCCCGCCTTTATATGGAAATCGACACCTTTGAGCACATAGTTCTGGTCTTCGTAGGCAAACCAAACGTGCTCAAACTTCACATCGCCTTGTATGGTATCGGGGTGGTGGTGCCCTTGGTTCTCTATGGTCTCTTCCTTATCCAACAGTGCAAACACCCTATCGGCGGCTACCATGCCCATTTGTAGGGTGTTAAATTTATCGGCCAGCATACGCAGAGGCCTAAACAACATATTGAGGTATAGGATAAAAGCGATAAGCGTACCGATGGTAGTTTCGTAATGGATAACCCTATTGGCACCGTACCACACCATCAAACCAATGGCACTGGCCAGTATCACTTCCACCACCGGGAAGAAGATGCTGTAGTACCAAATG
The DNA here is from genome assembly GCA_903861055.1 of uncultured bacterium. Taxonomy (GTDB): domain Bacteria; phylum Bacteroidota; class Bacteroidia; order Chitinophagales; family CAIOSU01; genus CAIOSU01. The sequence continues at coordinate 12,774 of CAIOSU010000411.1, read as the reverse complement.
CTCTGCATATGGGCATCGCGGTGCTCTTTGTTTATCTGCTTAAAGCGATCCATTTCGCGGTTTTGGGCATTGAATATTTGAATAATGCGCATGCCCGTAATATGCTCTTGCGTAAATGCATTTAGCTTAGCCACTTGATTGCGCACCTTCTGAAAGGCAGACTTGATGCTCTCTTTGAAAACATAGGTGCTATAAATCAATAGCGGGAAGGTAGCCAAACTCACCAAGGTCAGCTTCCAGTTGGTAGCTAGCATAAAGGCAATAATGGCAATGATGGTAAGCAAATCGGCCACAATTTGTACTAGGCCCTGGGAGAAGGTATTGTTAATCGTCTCTACATCGTTAATGGTTCGGGTAGTAACGGTACCTATCGGGGTTCTGTCAAAATACTGCAACCGAAGCCCTACTACATGACCAAATACCCTAACCCGTAGGTTGCGGATAACCGACTGGCCCAACCAACTGGTAATGTAAATAAACCCGTATTGTAGCAACGACTCAATAACCAGCATACCTACCAATATCATCGACATGTCAAACAGCCCTTTGCTGTTTAAGCCCAGCACATAATTATCGACGGTGTATTGTATCAGGTAAGGCCTCAACGGCGATATAACAGCAATGGCAATTGCCAAGAAACTGGCAGCAGCAAAGTGCATCCTGTACGGCCGAGCCAAACCTATAATCCGCTTTAATAGGGGCCAATCGTAAACGCTACCATTAATATTTTGCTTTTGTTCCAATGCTCTGATTACAAATAGGGATACTCTACTTTGGTTAAATACAGCCCTTGCGGGGGCACCGGCATTATGTAATGAAACTGGCCAACCTCATCCATTACGTTTTTTACCTCATCTAAGTTCATTCTGCCGCGGCCAACCATTAAACTTAATCCGGTTATCATGCGCACCATGTTCCAAAGAAAGCGGTTGGCACTAATTTCAAACCTAAGCCTACCTTCTACTTCGTCGTGCACCCATAGGGCATGAGAAATATCGCAAAGCGTGGTTTTATTATCGGGGTTGTGTTTGCTCAGCGGGCTAAAATCTTTGTACTGCAACAACAAAGTCACCACTTCGTTCATTTTATCCAAATCCCATTCGCTAAAATAAAAATAGCTGAGACCTTTCAAAAACGGGTTCTCTTTATAATGAATGTGGTAATGGTAGGTGCGTCTTCTGGCATCAAACCTGCTATGGGCATTGTAGTGCAGCGGTAATACCCGCTTAATGGCAATATCATCGCCGAGCATGCGGTTTATCTTAAAAAAGAAATTCTCTGGCACCTCTGGCGAAGCATCGAAATGCAGAAAATACTGTGAGGCATGCACACCCGCATCAGTGCGGCCGCAGCCCACGCAATATACCTCTGGGTCTTTAAACAAGCGCTGTAAAGCAAGGTTCACCTCAGCCTGAATAGTAGGAGCATTGGGCTGCACCTGCCAACCGCTATAGTTGGTGCCCCGGTACGCAATTTCAAGAAAGTAACGTTGTAGCTTTTGCATTGCGGTGCAAAGGTAAGGATAAGTACATGGAGGATAGCTGATACCGCGGTTAAAATTGCGGAACAACATGCGAGAGAACGAATTGCGATTTGCAAACGTTATCTTTATAGATAATCGCATTTTAAAAAACCCAAAACTATGACCATGCCTACTGAAAATGAAGATACCCCCAGGGCAGTTGACAATGGCAGCAACTCCTTAAAATACTTGCTTACCTTTTTAGGTGGCTTGGTAGCAGGCGTAGCTCTGGGCCTTTACCTTAACTCTAAACAGGGCAAGCAAATACGCAAGCAGGTAACACAACGCATGAGCGCCCTTGAACTGGAAATAACCGACAAGGTAAACGCCGCTATGGACGAAATAAACAACCTGGCAAAGAAAGTCAGCACGACCAAAACCGATAAAAAAGAAAGCGACAACGCTTAACCCCGCAAAACACCCTTATGCACGAACCTAAAGATATATTTGAGTTGGCCGGCGATACCAAAGAAGCCACACAGCTGTACATAAAATACAAAATAGATTACTATAAACTGCACGTTGCCGAACGGGTTACCACCTTCGCAACCTTTGCTATCGGGGGCATATTGTTGCTTACCCTTTTAGGTATGTTTCTGTTGTTTTCCTCACTTGCTGCAGCCATGTATTTGGGTGAGATGCTGGGCAACAACAACCTTGGTTATTTTATTATCGGTATTTTTTACCTGCTGGGCATGGGCCTTTTGCTATTACTTAGGGGTAGATTGATACAGCGCCCGATACTAAAAATCGTTATTGGCGAATTGTTTCCAGCACCTAAAAAACACAGGCCATGAAACAAAGTAGATACGACCAGGACAATATAAGAGAGATAAGTAGCATGGAAGACCTGCGCTACCACAAAATGAGGTTGGAGCTATCCACGGATTTTTTATTGGAAAAGCTGGAAGACAATGTTATAGACATAAAGCGCCAGTTATCGCCAAAATACTTGTTTCGCACCATTGTTACCTCAGTGGTATCGCTAGTTGGTAGGCGCCAGCATGCTAAGCACAACGAAAACGAAACCGAAGATAATGGCCCCGATACCACCAGTGTGCTGCTCGATGGATTTGTAGGTTTGGTAAAGGCACTTTTTAGGGCGGGCTAAGATGCATTTATATTTACTATGCATAAACAAATACTTTTTTTAAAAAAGTAAGCAACTATGAAACCAATACTGCTGCTGCATGGTGCCTTGGGCACCGCAAAGCAACTTGAACCATTGGCCCAACAATTGGGTAATTACCCTGAGGTGCACACGTTAACGTTTTACGGCCATGGCGAAGCCGCAGCGCCTGCCGGTGGATACCAATTTGATGCTTTTGCGAAGAATATTTTACAATATCTTGACGATAATGACGTATCGAAGGCAGACATTTTTGGGTATAGCATGGGTGGGTATGCAGCACTGTTGTTTGCGCTAAAACACCCTGAAAGGGTAAGCAAAATTGCCACCTTGGGCACTAAACTGGTTTGGACACCAGAAGGCTCGGCGCAAGAGGTAAAGATGCTTGATGCCGATAAACTGGAGGCTAAAGCACCTGCTTTTGCTGCACAGCTAAAGGCCCTTCATGGCGAAGGGAATTGGCGTGCCGTGCTATCGGCAACTGCCAACATGATGCTGAGCCTTGGCAACGAACCACAGCTGAAAAACGAGGATTATCAAACCCTGAAGCATGAAGTATTACTATGCATTGGCGACAAAGACCATACGGCAGGACTGGAAGACACGGTATCAACCTTTAGGTTATTGCCCAGCGCACAGTTGTGGGTTTTGCCAGCCACCCCACACCCTATTGATAGAGTGGATATAGTAGCATTGGCAAATAGACTAAAAAAATTCTTTTCTGCTTAACTGAAGCTATTTGATTCGTTTCAATACGGCAGCATAAAACCCATCAAAACCGTATGCTGATGGAAGGAAATAGTACTGCTCAATCAATTCAAAATTAACATGCTCTTCCAAGAACCTTTCTACTTGCCCACCATCCTCAGAGGGTAAAATACTACATGTAGCATACACCATAATACCACCTGGCCTTAGCATCTTGTGGTAGTTAGTTAGTATCGAATGCTGCAGCTCTTTTACCTTCTCTATATGCTCAGGTGTTAGTTTCCACTTGGCATCGGCGTTGCGTTTCAATACACCTAAGCCACTGCAAGGCACATCTAGCAACAGCCTATCAGCTTGATTGGCGTATTTGCCAATAATTGCCGACGACGACAAATGCACCGAGCTAATGATATTGAACCCCGCCCTGCGGCTTCGTGTATCGGTATTCTTTAGTTTAATTGCCTCTGGCTCCAGTGCAACAACATAGCCCTTGTTGCCCATAAGGTCGGCTATTTGCAAAGTTTTGCCACCGGCACCAGCACAGGCATCTATCACCATTTGGCCCGCTTTAAGTTGCAACAGTGGGGCTATCAATTGCGAAGCCGCATCTTGCACCTCAAACAATCCTTCCTTAAACTCTGATAAGTTGAGCAGATGCTTACGCTTGGTGAGCACCAATGCATCGGGCGCCCAAGGCAAGGTAGTGGTTTCAATGTCTTGCAGGGCTAGTCGCTCTGCCAATTTAGCTAGGCTAATGCGGACAGTGTTTACCCGTAATACAACTTGTGCGGTTTGGTGCATAGCAGCAAGCTCCTTTTCCCAAGCCTCGGTACCTAGTTCGTTTACACCCAGTTCATCGAGCCAATCGGGCAAAGAATAGAGCACTGCTCTTTGCTGCTGGGCTATTGCCCACTTTTCGGCAACGGTTGAAAGGTCCAACCCCTTAAACTCAGGCCAATCGGGCAATTCATAGCCTTGCTGCAACCACCAAGCGCCAAATAAGTGCCAATGGTTTACCTTGCCTACATTCCACTCTTGGCCCGACAAAAAAGCCGCCAACCGATAATTGCGCACCAATTCCATAGTGGTTTCTACAACAAACGAGCGGTCTCTAGAACCCCATTTGGGATGGCTACCCAGCATTTGCTCAATGGCCTTTTCGGCATACTTACCTCCTGGTACTATTTCGGCGGCTAGTTGCACTGCGGCATGCACTAATACTCTATGTATGCGGGGTTGACTCATTGGGCAAAGATAGGCATTGGAGAGAAGACACTGGTTATTGAACGATTTTCGATATACGATTTACGATTGAACTTAGTTCTTTAGTTTACTTTATTGTCTGCAATAGCTATAAAAAGAGAATAATTATACTTACCCAACCCAATCGTACTTCTAAAATTGTACCTCGTACCTAAATATCGATACTTGATACTCTTTACTTGCTACTGAAACATTAAAATCCCTTAACTTTCGGGAATGGAAAAGGCTTTGTTTGCGGAGTTTCCGCCTATAACAGATGAGCAGTGGCAAAAACTAGTGCTAAAGGAGCTAAAAGGTGCCGCTCCCGAAACACTAGAATGGAATAGCCCAGAAGGCATAGCGGTAGCTCCCTACTATCGTGCAAACGACACACCGTTGCTGGCTGTACCTAAACGCCCTGCAGGTGAATGGCTGATTAGACAAGATATTGATGCTGCCGATGCTGTAGCTGCAAACCTGCAAGCATTAGACGCACTGCAACGCGGCGCAACCGCCCTTTTGTTCATGTGCAAAGCTGATACTAATGTAGAGGTATTGTTAAAGGACGTATTGATTGAGCATATACAAACCGATTGGCTTATTGAGGACACCAACACCCTTGACAAGTTAACTGCCCTAATAAATGCTCGTGGGTTGGATGCCGAAGCAGTTAAAGGATCTGTGCAATTTAACCCTGCTGACTTGATTGTCTATTTCAATCAATATAACAAGCTATTGCCTGGCTTCAAATTGTTTACCATTGCTTCTGACAATGCCGAAACGTTGACAGAACAAACGGCCCTTCAACTAAAAGCAGCCAATGATGTAGTAGCTAAATTGACCAATAACGGAATTGAGCCAACGGAGGCACTATCAAATGTTAAGTTTGATATTGCAGTGGGTACCGACCATTTTTTCGAAATGGCACGCATAAGAGTATTGCGTAGCTTGTGGGCAGTAATTTGTCAACAGTATACGCCTGGTTATACGACACCTGCATTGGTACATGCCACCAACAAAAAGGTGTTGCCTGAAAAAGATGGATATTACGAAATGATAAGGCAGACCACCCAAGCACTGAGCGCAGTAATTGGTGGTACCGATAGCCTAAGCATAGTACCCCATATAGTTACTCCCGATAGAAGCGCGGCTTTCCAAACCCGCATTGCACGAAACATACAATTAGTTTTACAGCACGAATCGCATTTAGATACCGTGGCCGACCCTGCGGCAGGCTCTTATTACATTGAGGCCATCACTTCGCAAATGGCAACCAACACTTGGAAACGCTTTGTGCAGCTAGTGCAAGCCGTTTAAAATACCACAATGGCCAAGCTGCTACCGCTATATCTATTAGTATTTTGCCTGGGCCTAAACAGTCTGCAAGCCCAAATTACTGGGCTTTTGGTATTGAACAATGAGTTTGAAAAGCAATTTCTCGATGAGGCGGTTGAAGTTTATCGGGATAAATCTCATTTGCTTACCATACAACAAATACAAACCGGGCAAATTACTGCCCAACCATGGGATGTAAGAAGCCCTGGCCATATGATAAATATGGGATACAGCCGCGATACTTGGTGGTTGCACTGGGAGCTTCTAAACAACTCACCTAAACCAAAGCTTTTAACTTTATACTTAGGCAGTGGTATCCTGAGCGATGCTACCTTGTATACTATTCGTGACAGTGCTGGCATTTCAAAAATCGACTCCTTTCCCGCTATTGGCTTCAATCATCCATACCAACCGCAAAGTTTTAATCCAAAAGGTTGGAGCTACGATGTAAAACTCAATCCAGGCAAACCAACGCACTATTGGCTCAAACTGCACAACGACATTGCATCGCTGCGCAGTAACCTTCAAATTTGGGAACACTCCGCTTATCAAAAAAGAAACATTATACACAACTTAGGTTGGGGTGTGTTTTTTGGTATATTGTTACTTACCCTATTGGGGGCAGTAGCTGTTTTTTTTGCTACTCGCCAACTGGTCTTTCTGCACTACACCGCATATATTGGGTCCATCATTTTGTTTAATGGCATAACATTAGGCTTTCACGTTATGCTGTTTGGTTTAAACAATGCATTTCAGGCACATACTTATGTTCTTGTAGTTAGCTCGCTTGTAATCGTTTGCATGCTTGTCTTCAGCAAAAAGTTCCTCAACTTCAGTACATGGGCACCTTGGCTCAACTACGTTGTTTACACCAACTATGCACTGGTAATAATACTTGCCATCCTTTGGTTTAGCTGGCCAAGCGATATGGACATAAATCGGCCCTTGATTTTTGCATTTACCTTCGTGCCGCTAATAAGTTTGGTTATAATATATGCTAAGCTGCTTACCCAAAAGCCAATACCATGCCAGCATAAGCTTTACCTCATTGCCTTTTCTCCTCTGGTGCTATTATCTATTGCTATTGCATTGCGAAACATTGGGCTTTTAGGTCACTCCGTGCTCTTCGAAATTCGACTGCCTTTGTCTTTTGCTTTTGAGTCGGTGGTGTTTTCCTATGCTTTGTTATCGCGCATACGCGACATGCGTAATGAGCGCGAGATGTTATTGCGGAAAGTAAACGAACAGCAGCGGGATAGCTTTAGGGTGGTTATGGAGGCCACTGAAAAAGAGCGAAAGCGGGTGGCCGAAGACTTGCACGATGGCTTGGGTCAGCTCTTATCGACAGCCAAACTTAACCTTACCGCCATTGAAACCAAAGACGATGCGGAAGAGCAGAAAAACCTCAGTACCTCAATTGCCATATTAGATGAAGCCTGCCAAGAGGTTCGCCATATATCGCATAACATGATGCCTAGCACTCTTATTAGGCTTGGGCTGGTATCGGCCATTAAAGAGCAGGCTAGGAAGATTAATGAAAGTGGCAAAATTCTCGTTTCGGTTTCTATTTCAGGGTTTGAAAGCCGCATGGATGAAAGCCGCGAGATTGCCGTATATAGGGTAATACAAGAACTATTGAACAACGCGATAAGGTACTCCAATGCTACGGATATAGAAATAAAGCTGGAACAACTGGCCGACGGATATTTGTTTAGTATAAAAGATAACGGCAAGGGATTTGACCCTAAAGTGTTGGAATTGGATAAAGGTATTGGTTGGCGTAATATCCGCTCAAGAGTTGATTTGTTAAAAGGCAACATCGACCTTAAAACTGCTTTAGGAAAAGGTACTGTGCTAAACATTTGGGTACCTTAGTTTTTACCTGCTATTCAGTATCTTGGAATGGCAAACTGGCATGCTATGACCCCAAACGAAGACCTGATACAACACTTTTATACATCGTTTCAGTTAAAAGATTACAGGGGTATGCAGGGCTGCTATGCCGACCATGCAACCTTTAGCGATTCAGTATTCATTAACCTCAATGCCAACCAGACTCGGGCCATGTGGCAAATGCTCATAAGCCGTGCCAAAGATTTGGTACTGGAGTTTAAAGTAGTATCATCAAATGGTAACCAAGTGCGGGCAGAATGGATAGCACACTACACCTTTGGCCCTATCAAGCGCAAGGTGCGCAATCATATCAAAGCTGAATTTGAAGTAGTAGATGGTAAAATTGTAAGGCACATTGACCATTTCAATTTCCATACCTGGACCAGACAAGCACTAGGGCCAATGGGTTTGTTGTTAGGTTGGACGCCTTATTTGCAAAACAAAGTACGCAAAACGGCAATGAAGGGGTTGAATGATTTTATGGCTAAGTAATACCCAACAATCTCCTAGCCTCTTCCAACTTATCTTTATTAAACCCCCTTGCAAAATCGGTTTGCACTAAGCGGTTTTTCATGCTACGTGGCAGTTGGCGCAACACCCTGTTATCATCTATAATTAGATAATGTTCCAAATTATTTTCTCTGATAAAACGGATTGTTTCATGGTTGCGCTTCATGCCATCGGCATATACAGGCACCATGCCTACTATTGGTGCAGCTATACCCCTGGCATTGAAAATGGCTTGCATTTCAAGCAGCGTTTTTCCCTTCCTTCTAGCAGAGATAAGCCATACTTCAGATTCCACCTCGGCAACAAGTACATTGAGGTTGGCAACACAACTGGCATCAAAATCAGTATATCCATCGGTGTGCAGCACCTCTGGTTGGGTAGGTAAGTTAGTAATAAGCACACCATCCAAGTCAAGAATGATGGTAAGGCGAGGCATCGTTTAAAAAAGGTCTTTCACCTTCTGAAAAAAGCCACCATCTTCTTTAGAGCTACCTGGCTGAAAATTGGGCGAATCGCGCAACTTCTCAAGCGTTGCCCGCTCCTCATCCGATAGGTTCTTAGGTATCCAAACGTTCACCCTTACTTGTTGGTCGCCCACTTCGTATGAATTGTTAATGTTGGGAATGCCTTTGCCCTTCAAGCGGAACACCTTGCCCGATTGAGTACCAGCAGGCACTTTTATCTTGGCCTTAGCATCCACAGTAGGCACTTCGGTTTGCAAGCCTAGGGCAGCATCAACGAAGCTTATATTGAGGTTGAAAACAATGTCATTCTCCTCACGAATAAGCTCTTCGTGCTGCTCCTCTTCAACCACTACTATCAAGTCGCCAGGAGCACCTCCACGGTCACCCGCATTGCCGCGTCCGGTCATAGAGAGTTGTATGCCCTCGCCCACCCCAGCTGGTATATCCAAGGTTACGCTATCCTCTCCAAATATCTTTCCTTCGCCTTTGCATTTGGTGCATTTAGCCGTAATGGTTGAGCCATCGCCATGGCACGTTGGGCAAGTGCTGGTAGTTTGCATTTGGCCCAAAATAGTTTGGGTTACCCTACGCACTTGGCCTGCACCGTGACAGGTAGAACAGGTAGATACTGAACTTTTATCTTTAGCGCCACTACCATCACATACATCGCAAGTAACGTGTTTATTGAGTTTTATGGTCTTCTTGGCACCATAAACTATCTCTTTAAGGTTCAGTTTTACTTTAATACGCAAGTTGCTGCCCCTTCGACCTTGGCGCGCTCGACCACCACCACTACGCTGCCCACCAAAGAAAGCCTCAAACGGATCGAAGCCACCTCCGCCGCCAGCTCCGCCAAAAATATCGCCGAAGTTGCTGAAAATGTCATCCATGTTCTGAGCACCTCCGCCCTTCACACCGGCATGGCCAAAACGGTCGTATTTAGCACGTTTTTCTTCGTTGCCCAATACTTCGTAAGCCTCGGCAGCCTCTTTAAACTTGTGCTCCGCATCTGGGTTATCCGGATTCCTATCAGGGTGATGCTGCAAAGCCACCTTACGGTACGACTTTTTAATCTCTTCTTGCGTTGAGGTACGGGTAACACTCAATATTTCGTAATAATCCCTAGGCATATATTATTTCCCCACTACAACTTTTGCGTAACGAATAAGACGGTCGTTAAGGTAATATCCTTTCTCTGCAACCGCTACCACTTTACCTTTAAGCTCTTCAGTTGGTGCAGGTATTTCGGTAATTGCTTCATGAAATTCGACATCAAATGGCTCACCCACTGGGTTTACCGGCTTAAGGCCCTTTTGCTCCAAGTTTTTCAGCAGTTTATTGTGAATCAACAACATGCCTTCTTTTACTGGCGCTACCTCGGTAGCCGTTTCGGCTGCCGTTAAGGCACGTTCAAAGTCATCCAATACTGGCAAGAGGTTCAAAATAACATCTTTGCTAGCATCCTTTATCAACTCCAAACGTTCGCGAGCAACGCGTTTTTTGTAGTTGTCAAAGTCGGCAAACAGGCGTACATATTTATCCTTCAGTTCATCAACCTTAGCCTGCAATCCGCTACCATCATTAGCTTCCACCTGGGCGGCTGCATCTTCAGTAGCAGTTTGTTGCTCGGTGTGGGTATCGCTCCCCGCTTGGTTTTCTACCGGCTCTTGGTTTTCTGTTTCGTTACTCATTACTGCCAAAATTTAAGTCTGCAAAGGTATTACAAAATCCCTGCCATACCAACGACAGTGTCATTTTGGCAGAGCCTTTAAATGTACAAAGTACGATTTACGAATTACGATTGATTAATCGTAGAGATAGTTTTCATTTTGGATTGCAACTTACTAAATTCAGGTTTAACTAAAATCGTACCTCGTACCTCGTACTTCGTAAATAGTACTTCACTTCAACCTATTCTCCAGTACTTTGCTCAAATCGAACCAACTTAAGTCTTTGCCTATGATTTTGCCATCGGCATCAATCAAAAAAGAGGATGGTATGGCCTCAATCTCGTATAGCGCCACTACTTTCGATTCCCAACCGTTCAATTCGCTCACATGTATAGGCCAATGCAGATTGTCTTTGGCTATGGCTTCTAACCACAACCCTTCTTCAGAGTCGAGGGATATTTGGTACATCTCAAATCCATCGGCATTTTTAAACTGGCTGTTGTGGTACTTATCATACACTTCTACCAACTTAGGGTGCTGTTTACGGCAAGGACTGCACCAGCTTGCCCAAACATCAACCAAAACCAACTTACCTTTCAACGATTCCAATGCAATGGGCTGTTTGTCGCGGCCAGGCAATTCAACCATGGGCAGCATGGCACCATTTATATACTTGCCCTGTTGCACGTCGCAAGAGACCAACAACATCAAAAGCAGCCCAATCAGTAAGGAATATTTCATAACCGTTTATTTATCTACTGAAGAAGGACTATCAAAAACCACTAAATGCTGCCTCCAAGCATCAGGTACCGAAATTGGCAAACTGGTATCGTAATCATAAGCCACCATTACGGTATGCCCCACTGCCATAACAGTTTTATTGCCGTTAGGTTCGGTTTTACGTAGCTCGTACTCCAAGTCGAAACTCTTATTACCAATACGGCTGCAGCGGGTATATACCTTTACATCGTCGCCCAAATGAATTGGCCTGCGATATTCTACGGTAGCTTTGGCTAGAATAACGCTATAGCGCTCATCCATTTTCATATCCAACACCTGTTCAAGGTATAGTATGCGCGCCAACTCCATGTAAGTGAGATAGTTGGCATTATTTACATGGTTTAATGCATCTAAATCTGCAAAGCGCAGTTGCAGTGGTGTTTCGTGCTTAAAAAGTGATTGACCGTCCATAACAGCAAAGATAAGGTTACCAATTTGGAAATGAGATGATTTGAAAATTTGAAAATGGTCAGTAAACAATGATAATTATCAATCATTGATTTTAAACAGCTGCAATCGTAAATCGTACTTCATACATCAAGATGTCTTGTGTCTACAATAAATAACTAACTTAGCTGTTATGCTGGTTATTTACACGCCACAAATTACCAATCGAGTAAGGTACATATTCGATTTGTTCTTTAAAGAACAGATACAGATACCCTTTTTGCTTACCAGCAGTGTTGATGAGTTCAGAGCTGCTGATGGTGCTAAAATAGTGTACGACATACATCCCCAAAAAAACTGTTTATGTTTTGGCTCCGCTTATCTTTTGTTTCAAAGAGGTATTAGCCAGCAAGACCTTACTGTATCAGAATACAATTATCTGAAAATATTTTATCAAGTAGCTGGCGAAGGGTTTGTATTACCATTTGACCCTTTTGCCGCAGCATTTTACCTAGTAAGCCGCTACGAAGAGTATCTGCCACATGCCTACGACCGACACGACCGCTTTCCGCCCGAAGAGAGTTTCGCGTACCGAAACGGCTTTTTGCAAGTACCTGTTGTAAACCACTACATAAACCTGGTAAGGCTTAAGGTACAAGAGCATTACCCGGAGCTTAAGTTTGGCGTTCAAAAATTTAAGTACAAGCCTACTTTTGATGTGGACAGTGCTTATAACTACCGTGGTAAAGGGCCTTTTCGCAATTTGGGTGGCTTGGCCCGCTCGGTGATAAACGGCAATTTTACGGAAGCTGCCGATAGGGTAAAAGTGCTCACGGGCAACAAAAAAGACCCTTACGACAATTACAACTATTTGCTGCGCTTACACGATAAATATAACTCAAAGCCAGTTTTTTTCTTTCTTCTGGGCGATTATGATGAGTTTGACAAAGGCATTTCTATAAATGTTACCGAGTTTCAGAGCTTAATTAAGTCAATTGCCGATGAGGCCGAAGTGGGCATACACCCCTCGTATGCTAGCAACACCGACACCAACAAGCTGCGCCGCGAAATTGGCCGACTGAACCGCACCTTGAAAAGGGATGTGCGGATAAGCAGGCAGCATTTTTTAAAACT
>CAIOSU010000410.1 GCA_903861055.1 uncultured bacterium | reverse complement strand
GTATGGGATATTAACCCAGCCTTAAATGCCGATGGCACCTACCCTGCCCTTCACGACCATGGCAGCATTGGCGGCTTTTTATCAAGTGTATTTGGATACAACGGCAACCCTACTGCCCTTGAAGTACTTTCGTACCTGCTTTACATTGCCATTATTATATTAGGCGCTAAAATAGGTAAAGGCAACAATAAGGTTGTTGCAGCATAACGCTACAGCCAACCAGCCTTTCTATAACCATCAACCGATTTTTGGGTACTGGCATATAGGTCATGTTTGGGTTGCCAGCCGAGCTCGTCTTGCAATAGCTTTCCTGAGCAGGCAAAGGATTCCACGGTCATTTGTTTGTATTGCTTATCATCTAGCTGGTTGATGAAAGGTATCACCTTGGCTATTCCAGTCATCGCCACCGAAAGGGTTTTCAATATCACCCTTGGTACTACAATTATGTTTACCTTTTTACCCAGAGCTTTACCCATTGATTTAAACAAGTCCTCCACCGTTACCAGCTCTGGCGAAGAAACATAGTACGTTTTATGCTTACTTCCCTTCATATCCATTTCTGCCATCAATATAATGGCATCGGCCAAATCTTCCACAAATACCGTTGACACTTGTTGCGGTCTGCCCGACGGGCGCATACCCAAACCTTTGCTCGCCATTTGGTATAGCGTAAACGTAGCCGAATCTTCTGGCCCAAGCACAATAGTGGGCCTAAAGGAAATAGTAGGAATATCAAGCGTTTTCAGATACTCGTCAGCCTTCATCTTCGAAATACCGTAGGGCTCTATCGGCTTATCGGGCATACCTTCGTGAATAGGCATATCTCTAGTTGTTGGGCCACCCGCAGCCAATGATGAAGCAAATACAAAGCGCTCTGGTTTCCAATTTTGGCGCTGCAGGCACTCTATAACATCCACCACCGAGTGGAAGTTGGTATTAATGTAGTCGGCCTCATTTTTGCCAGCAATTACTGCCGCCAAATGAATAACCACATCGCATGCAGGTATTGTAAAGTTTACGTCTTTAAAAGAGCTCAAATCGCCTTTCAGCAATTCCGTACCCTCTGGCAATACCGATGCCTTCTTTGGGTTGCGAATTAATGCCACCACTTGATGTCCTTGCTGGTGCAATTGTTGGCACAAGTGCCTGCCTATAAACCCAGTAGCTCCTGTTACAAATACTTTCATAAGGGTAAATATAAAGCTTACTACAATTAATTTACAGCTTTAAAAATCACTTGTATTTTTTTGCCTACTTAGCCTATTGATAACAATTGCGTAAAACAAACTGATTTATCTGAGCAGTTTGGTTAATGTCAGCATTTTCGCTAATTTCCCATAAAAGAACCCTACCATGCGCTACGTTATCATTTTGTCTTGCTTTCTTTCCTTATTCAATACCCAAGCCTCGGCCCAAGGAGAAATTATTTCAATGGAAAAGTTGGCAACGTTTACCAAAGCCCAGCAAGACTCGTTGCAGGCCACCGTTACCTCTTTTGTGATACCTGCATTATACGACGTAGATTATTATAAAGTGCTTTACCTAACGCCTTACCTGCATCCCGACTCGCTGGTGCAAGCCAGCATGGGCTTGGCAATACCGGTAAATACCGAGTGCGAGGTGCCCATTGCAGTATATGGCCATGGCACCCAAATGGATACCCATGTATCGGCTAGCAGAATGAATTCTGGCCAATGGGAAGTAGGGTTAATTTTTGCCGGCAGTGGCTATTCAGTGGCGTTGCCCGATTATCTTGGAATAGGCTTTTTTGATACTGCCAGAATTCCAATTCACCCTTACACGCATACCTTTTCGCAAGGCAATGATATGATCAATGCTGCCCGAGCCACGAGAAATGTACTAGATAGCCTTGGCACTACCGATAACGACCAACTGTTCTTGTTCGGGTACTCACAGGGCGGCCACGCTACTGCTGCGGCGGTAAAAATTTTGGAAGCCGAATTTCCTGGCGAATTCAATATCGCTGGCTCTGCTCCAATGTCGGGCGCTTACGATACTAAAAACGCACAAGTAGACTTAATGGCGTCTTTTGACCCTTACCCAACCCCTGGCTACTTGCCTTTTATTTTAATTGCGTACCAATCTATTTATGGCAACCTATATACAGATATTCGTGACGTGATGAAGTCGCCATACGATACCGTTATACCTGCCCTATTTGCCAATAGAGTAACGGGCAACGGAACAATTAGCAATGCCTGCAACCCTGTACCACGATTGATGATTGAAGACATCTACATCGATTCGTTTTTTAACGACCCTAACTTCAGTCTGCGAGTGGCTTTAGCCGACAATGACTTGGTGGATGGCTGGGCACCGCAATCGCCTATGCGTATGTTCTTTTGCACCGGCGACGACCAAGTATCCTACCTGAATTCGGTAAACGCCTACACGGCTTGGACGGCAGCAGGTGCACCAGCACTGGATACGGTTAATTTTGGTAACTACGACCATAATGGCTGTGCACCCTTTGCCTTCTTAAGTGCCAAAGGGTTTTTTGATGGTTTAAAAACCAGTTGCCCAAACAATATTCGCAATACCAAAAGCAAATTGACCACCAACGTTTATCCAAACCCAACGGCTGGCCTATTGATGATTGATGGCTTGCAGGCAACCGCTGTGGTGCAAGTATACAATATACAAGGCCAGTTGGTGAAAACTGTAAACACGGCCGGCAAAAGCTTTGAACAAATAGATTTAAGCGAAGTAGCCAAAGGTACCTACTTGGTGAAAGTAATTACTGAAATGGGCTTAAGCAACCATAAGGTTATCGTCAATTAAGCGATAAGCTTATGCTACTAGCTTAAAGAGCCGTTATACAAAATGTATTTCATGCGTTGCCTATACTTGTGTTCGTCTTTTTTTGACGAGGATGAAACGGACTCAGCGTCTTCAGACGCCAGTGCCATTTTATGAAACCGGATTTGAGAATTAAAGAATTTTAGAACTGACAAAACACTTAAGCTCCTCCCCATTTTTCAGGGGGAGGTTGGGAGGGGGTTGTTCGGATGAGCAGTAAATCAAAAAACAGGCACCGAACTAAACACAAGAAATAATTCTACACCGCAATAAGTTAAACGATAACTTTAAATTCACTGCCCGTGCATTACCCCCACCTACCCTCCCCC
>CAIOSU010000409.1 GCA_903861055.1 uncultured bacterium | reverse complement strand
TATGATAAAAGTTAACCACATATGGCGACATATACAATCCGCTCTTTGTATAAACGCTACTTTCATCGCTAGCCTTATACTCATCAACCAAACTAATGTCGCTAAATTTTATTTGCTTGTAGTCATAGTCAATAACTAAATCTTCCTGATGGGTTTCGATTTTGCCTGAGTTAATGTCTTTAAAAGTAGCTTCAAGTGCATAGGTGCCATTAGGCAATACGAAGCGCTGCTTATCAACCAACCCAACATTTACGTTTAAGGTATCGGCAATATCAACGGTATTTAGCACGTATTTATCAAAAGCTTTGACTTCTCCATTTTGCTTATAAATGAGTGTAACCTCAACTGCGCCTCTATAAAGCCCATTGGCAACAGACACATATTTAATGCTGTTGCCTAGCACTAGTAAATCAGTCTCTACGTACGGGCCTATCTCTGGCGCATAAAAACGGCAATGGCGCAATTGCACTTCTAGGGCTTGCGCTGGTATGGCCATGATGCCTACCAAGAGCGTAATTACAACAATGCGAATGATAATCATAGGCTATTTTGGAAGGATAAAGTTAAGGATTCTGAATCAGAACAAGATACTTAATAAGAACGCATTAACCTTTATAAGGTTGCAATGCTAGGAAAGGTTCAACTGGCAGCAGTAGTAAAATTAAGCCAGTCCGCCAGCCTTAAGTTTCTCCATATTTTCGGCAAGTTGAAGCGCCTGAACCATTTCGCCAATATTGCCACCCATAAAATCGGGTAAATTGTAGCTCGTAAAACCGATTCGGTGGTCGGTAATGCGCCCCTGCGGGTAGTTGTAGGTGCGTATTTTGGCACTACGGTCGCCAGTTGAAACGAGGGTTTTGCGCTTTGCTGCCACTTCGGCATTCCGTTTCTCCAACTCAACTTCATATAACTTGGTACGCAGACTCTTCATTGCCGATTCGCGGTTCTTTATCTGGCTGCGCTCTGCCTGGCACTCCACTACTATACCGGTAGGCATGTGTGTCATCCGCACTGCCGATTCAACTTTGTTTACGTGCTGGCCACCTGCACCGCTACTGCGGAAAGTATCTACTTTAATATCTTTAGGGTCGAGATGCACATCTACTTCATCGGCCTCTGGCATTACAGCCACCGATGCAGCCGAGGTGTGTATGCGGCCTTGCGACTCAGTAGCGGGTACACGCTGTACACGGTGCACACCACTCTCGTATTTCATTACACTATACACCTCATCGCCGGTTACTTCCATTACTACCTCTTTGTAGCCACCTAATGTACCCGGACTTTCATTCAACACTTCATACTTCCATCCCTGCAAATCGAAAAAGCGAGTGTACATACGAAAAAGGTCGGCAGCAAAAATGCCAGCCTCGTCGCCACCTGTTCCGGCGCGTATCTCCACCATCACATCGCGCTCATCTTCTGGGTCTTTCGGCACCAAAAGCATACGGATATCTGCCTCCATTTCCTCTTGCTGTGTTTCCAACTCGGCAAGGTCAAGCTTGGCCATTTCCCTAAACTCTTCATCCTTTTCGGTACGCAGTAGTTCTTTATTGCTGCGGATATTGTCCACTACGTTTTTGTACTTTTTATACGCAGCTACTATTACGCCTAGGTCTTTATACTCTTTGCTTACCTGCTTAAAGCGCTTTTGGTCAGACAATACCGACGGATCTGAAAGGCGCTGCTCTAGGTCTTCCCACTTGTTCTTTAATTGTTCTAGTTTCTCTAGCATGGGGCAAAGATAGTTATGAGTTGCGAGTTACGGGTTGCGAGTTAGAAAAAATGTAGTTGCGGGTTTCGGGTTGCGAATTCCGAGTTGGAATATGTGCGATGTTATAAATCAAATTTGGATATTAATCGAACCCGCAACCAGCAACCTTAGTAAGCATACACCAACAACTCCGTATCGGTCAACACCACCAAGCGTTCGCTCTGTATATGCACATCCAATATGGTACCAGTAACCTCCGGCAGCGGTATTTGGCGGGTATCGAAAGTTTGTAGGTTGTAGCTATAAAGCTTACCCTCTTTAAAATATACCAATTGCTGCTTAAACACCTGAAAATCGTCTAAACCCTTTAAAGCGATGGTTTGGCTGAACGCACCGAACACATCAAACACATGCACACCCATATTGGGCACATTTACAAACAGGCGATTATCGGCTTCCAACAAAAAGGTAGGCTTAATCATAGCATTGAACAGCAGGCTCAAATCATCGCTCTCGCGAATAACGTTAAGGTTCTCGTCAACCTTACGAAGCTTAAATATTAGCTCATCGTACATCCAAATATTGTTGTCCAAGGCTAAACATACCACATCAACTTGCTGCAGACCGAAGTTTTGCAACCGCACCACTGTTTTTTCGGATAGGGTATTATCAAGAAACACGATGATGTCATAATCGTTGAAAAACAACATCACTTTTAGCGGGTTGCTAGCATCAATGTGGGTAGGCTGCCCATACTTAATGAGGCTATAAGTAACAAACGCATTGTCCGTTGGGCTGAATTTGTACAACTCCTTTTTGCTGGTAATAACGTAGGCAGCCCCAAACTTATCGGAGGTAAGCACTGTGCCTTTTATAGGCTGGCTATATACCAGCGCATAATCGCTAGCTGCCAAGCTTCCGCACCAGCACATCAAGGCTAGGGTCAGTATCGCGATACGAAAGTAGTTGTATGTCTTGCCCATCGAATACGGCATAAGTATAGTAATTGAGCCAATCGCCAAGGTTTAGGTACCTGCTACCAGAAGGGAAGGTAACATCCAAAGCCAAATGCCGATGGCCAAAAATTAAGTAATCAAAATGTTCTTTTTGCAGCACACTTTGGCTGAACTGCACCAGCCACTCCTTATCATCGCCTAGGTAGCGCTCTAGCACGGGGCCATTGGCATATCTGCTGCGACGACTCCAGAACTCAGCAATAGTAATGCCAACATCAGGATGCACCCAACGAAAGCACCATTGGAAAAACGGGTTGGTAAATATCTTTTTGATGAACTTGTAGCCATGGTCGCCAGGGCCAAGTCCATCACCATGGGCTATAAAGAACTTTTTTCCGTTGATAATGGTCTGCTGCTCCTTTTTGAAAACGGGTATACCCAGTTCATGCTGCATATAGTCCCACATCCATTGGTCGTGATTACCCGTAAAAAAGTATATAGGCAATTCCCTATCGCGTAGCTCGGCCAACTTGCCCAATACCCGCACATAACCCTTGGGCACTGCCTTGCGGTATTCGTACCAGAAGTCGAACAAATCACCTACAATGAATAGCGCTGCGGCATCAGTGCTAATTTCAGTAAGCCAATCAACCAACAACGTTTCACGTACTCGGCTGCTGTTGGCATCGGGCGTACCGAGGTGCACATCGCTAATGAAGTACACTTTTTTGCCTTCAGGCACATCAAAATGGGGTATAGTTGCGGGCTGGTTCATGCTGCGCCTGCAAATTAACAAAATACTGGCAAGTAATGAATTTAGGCCACTACCCTTCTGCGCCTTACCCTGCGAACTATGAGCACAACCGATATCACCATTACTATTAGCATAGGCCATATGGTTACCAACCCAATAGTAAAACCAAGCAGACCGTTCCAGCCACCGGTAACCGCTGAAAGCAGTTTTTGGCCAAAATTGGCTTGCAACGGGGCGGGTTCATGGTACTCCAGTTCTTCATACACTTGCAACGTAATAGTGCTATACGATACTTGGTCGTTTAGGTATTTCAATCGCCCCTCCGATGATTCAATCTCTTCGCGGATGACGCGCAATTGCTCCTCGACCGCTAAAATATCTTTGATTGTTTTCGCTGATTTCAGAATGTCGCTATAGCGCGCTGCTACTTCCTTTTTGGTTTTTAAACGAGCGGCTACATCAGTATATTCTTCACTTACATCCTGCATATTAATGCTCTTGCTCACTACTTTTTTAGCTATTTCACCAAGTCCATTCACGAGGGCATCGAAGTTTTGGTTCACCACCCTGATGCTCAAGGTATTGGTAATGCGGAAATTGTCGCGCTGCTCATTTTGGCTACTAATATACCCTTGTGCAGCTTGCACCCTTTGGGCCAAATCGGAAAGGGTTTTGGCATAATTGTCTACCTCCATTTCAATGTAGCCCGTTTTAATGATTTTGTCGGGCGTTTTAATGGTCGGAGTTGAAGGTTGGGTAGCTGCAAACGAACCACTTAAGTTAGCATCAGTCAACCC
>CAIOSU010000408.1 GCA_903861055.1 uncultured bacterium | reverse complement strand
GATGCCTTCTTCATTTTCAAATCTTCAAATTATCCAATTTCCAAATTTTCATTGGTACATTAGCACTGAAGATAATTTTCGAAGCGCGATTTACGAACGACAATTTTAAATCTTGAATTTTCAATTTTAAATTACACGAATGGCTGGTAACTCATTTGGCAATATATTCCGCATCACAACCTTCGGCGAATCGCATGGCGAAGCGGTGGGCGTGGTAATTGATGGATGTCCTTCGGGTTTAACAATTGATATAGAGCTAGTGCAGCAGGAGATGGACCGCCGTCGGCCGGGCCAAAGCAACATTACCACCCAGCGACAGGAGGCAGACCGAATTGAGGTGCTTTCAGGTATATTCGAGGGTAAAACCGTGGGCACTCCTATTACGTTGCTGGTGCGCAACGAAGATGCCCGCAGCAAAGATTACAGCCACATTAAAGATAAGTTTCGCCCCTCACATGCAGACTTTACATACCAAGAAAAGTATGGCCTCCGCGACTACCGTGGCGGTGGCCGAAGCAGCGCCCGCGAAACTGCAGCGCGCGTTGCGGCGGGTGCCATTGCCAAGCAGTTTTTAGCAACCATAGGCATAACGGTTCAAGGGTATGTATCAACGGTTGGACCTATCGACCTTACCATACCTTATCAAGATCTTGACCTCTCCGTTGCCGAGACTAACATTGTGCGTTGCCCGCACCCCGATACCGCTTCTTTGATGGTGCATGCCATTGAAGATGTGCGTAAAGCAGGCGATACCTTAGGCGGTGTAGTCAGTTGCGTGATAAGCGGCACCCCAGTGGGTTTGGGCGAACCAGTTTTCGACAAACTACATGCCGACTTAGCTAAAGCTATGATGAGCATAAATGCCACCAAGGGCTTTGAGTATGGCTCTGGATTTGATGGCGTGAGGCTAAAGGGCTCAGAGCATAACGATAAATTTGAAAACCAAGCTAGCAAAATAAGCACTACAACTAACCACTCAGGTGGCATACAAGGTGGCATTAGCAATGGCATGGATATTTACTTTAGGGTGGCATTTAAACCGGTGGCTACCATAATGCAAGCACAAGAAAGTATAAACGAACATGGCGAAGCGGTAACGGTTCAAGGCAAAGGCCGCCACGACCCATGCGTAGTACCCCGCGCCGTGCCAATAGTGGAGGCAATGGCTGCACTAGTATTAGCTGACCATGTTTTAAGAAATAGAACGGCTAAATTATAATTAAGGCATTCCTTTCCACCAACCCAAAATAATGCTGGCGGCGATGGCGGCGTTCAATGATTCGGCACCACCGAAACGAGGAATGTTTATCGGTTGGCTAAGCGACAACAACGCAGGGCTTACCCCATGCGACTCACTGCCGATTAGCAGGAAGCCACTTTGAGGCATTTTCGTTTCATAAAGGCTTTTGCCCTGCATGTCGGCAGCAAAAACCGGCACTCTAGGGTGGGCACTAAACAGTTCTTCCAAGTTGGTATAAACCACTTCAACCCTTACTAAGGAGCCCATCGTGCTTTGTACGGTTTTGGGATTATAGAGATCAACACAATCAGTTGAGCAGAATACTCGTTTTACACCGAACCAGTCGGCAGTGCGCACTATGGTCCCAAGGTTGCCCGGGTCGCGAATGGCATCGAGTGCTATGCTTAAACCTTCGGGAGCAATGTTGGTCTCATATTGGGGTATGGCTATAACAGCTAGCACTTGGTTGGGCGCGGCCAAAGCCGAAATTTTAGCCAGTTCGTTTGTATTAATTGTTGCGGCAACTAAATGGTGCTGCTTTAATAACAACGAATTTTGGGTTATCCATTCGGGCAGGGCATAAAGTTGTACTATCTTA
The DNA here is from genome assembly GCA_903861055.1 of uncultured bacterium. Lineage (GTDB taxonomy): Bacteria > Bacteroidota > Bacteroidia > Chitinophagales > CAIOSU01 > CAIOSU01. The sequence continues at coordinate 6,363 of CAIOSU010000408.1, read as the reverse complement.
GCACCTGCCTGTATTAGTTCTGGTACTATTTTAGCACCTTCGGCTATATACTGTTGATATTCAGAGCGGAATTTATTTCGCTGTAAAGATTGTATAAACTTAATTTGCGCTTTCGACAGCATTATGGCCGTTTTGCGGACAATATCCTACATCTTTTTGGTTTGTGCAAGCATGGTATATTTATCGGGCTGCGCCAATACTCGCTTTTTGCGCGAAGGTGATGATTTGTTCAAGGGCAACAAAATTATGTACACCGACGAAGTTCCGGAATCAAGCCCAAAGGCACTTGCATCCGAGCTAAAAGAAATAAGCCAACTACAACCCAATAAAAAATTCTTGGGGTTGGCACAAACCAAACTCTGGTTTTACAATGTAGCCGGCAGACACAAGCAAAATAAGTTCCGCTTTTGGATGAAAGAGAAAATTGGGGAGGCTCCAGTAATTTACGATTCTACTTACGCTACCAAATCGGCAATATTGATGCAAAACTACCTTGTAAACAACGGGTATTTTTATGCTAAAGTAGATTTCCAAACTGCCATTAAGCGCCGAAAAGCTACGGTTGTATACTTGGTTGATTTGGGCGATGTGTTCCGAATAAACAATGTTAAATTTCCTGCACCTAACAACCCGATAGATAAACTATTGCAAGACAAGAGAAAAGAAACCGTGCTTGTGCCTTGCCAACCTTTTCAAGTTTCAGTGCTTAAAGATGAACGAGAAAGAATAGCTAAGGATTTACAAGACGAAGGGTATTTCTACCTGAATCGAGAATACGTATCGTTTGACCTTGATAGCAACAATAGCACTAAACTGGTAAATGTTGCTATCAAAATAAACCCACCGAGTGATAGCACCCAGCACGAAGTATACTATATCAACAATGTTTTTGTTCACACCGACTACTCCATTGAGCAATTCAAAAGCGAAGTAGAACTGGATACTTTTAATGTTGCTGAATACCATTTTGTATACGAAGAACTTAAGTACCGAACTAACATTTTAATTGGAGCCATCCACTTTGAGCGAGGCGAAAAATATAGCAGAGTGAACTATAATGCCACCCTAAACCATTTGGCCGACCTAGGTACCTTCCGTTTCATCAATATCAAATTTGTCCCTTCACCTGCTACCGATTCGACAGGCAAAAAATACCTCGACTGCATTATAACTCTTACCCCTTCAAAAAAACAAGAATGGGGTGTTGAAGCCAGTGCAAACAACAACACAACGTTTCTATTAGGTATATCTGGTACTTTTTCATACAAAAATAAAAACATATTTAAAGGAGCTGAGTTACTAGAAATAAGTGTAACAACAGGTTTTGAAACTAACTTTGATCGGGGTAGAAATTTCTTCAATACTGTTGACATACGCACCAGCGTTGATTTATATTTTAACAAGTTTATGATACCGTTCCAACTGGTAAAGTTGGATAAAAGTACACGACCCAAAACAATAATAACGTTGCGCAACAGCTTTTTACGACGCATCAACTACTATACGGTCACTACCACAAATGTTTCGTTAGGATACGATTGGCGACAATCAGACCGTATAAGACACCGATTTGATCCCATATCAATTAGCTTAGTAAGAGTTTTGAATAGAAGCGTAGAATTCAGCGAAATATTAAACCGAAGTCAAACACTTCGCACCAGCTTCTCTGAGCAGTTGATTATAGGCATGAACTATAATTTCAACTGGAGCAGTAAATTCAATAAATACAAAGCCACGCAATGGTTTTTCTTGGGTAAGGCCGAAATGGCAGGCAACTTTATGCACGGCATATATTCTTTGGCCAAAATCAATAAAGACACACCCAAACCATACACTCTTTTCAATATTCCTTACGCCCAGTTTTTTCAAGTAGATGGGGATATGCGAAACTACACCAACCTAGGGCGTAAGGCCCAATTGGTATCGCGTTTTTTTGGAGGTATTGGGGTGCCTTTCGGCAACTCGGCAGCATTGCCCTACATAAAACAATATTTCTCAGGTGGTAGTACCGGTATCAGGGCATGGCGGGTAAGGTCGCTGGGGCCGGGTTCGTTTATATTAGAAGGCTCTGACTTAGAAACAACCAACCTGAACATCTTTTTCGATCAAACGGGTGATATAAAATTGGAAGCCAACCTAGAGCTCAGGTTTGATATTTATAAGTTTATAAAAGGAGCCGTTTTTTTAGATGGTGGCAACATATGGACCCTAAAAGCCGATACGCTAAGGCCTGGAGCTAATTTCGAAATCAACAGGTTTTATAAAGAACTTGCCTTGGGTACTGGTTTTGGTTTTCGTTTCGATTTTTCATACTTCGTATTGCGCTTCGATGTTGGTTTGCCGCTTCACGACCCTGGTTCTCCATTAAAAAACAATTGGGTTATCCGCAACTTCGATATCAGCGATAGGCAATGGCGAAAAGACAATTTAACGTTCAATTTGGCTATCGGTTACCCATTCTAAAATGGCAATGGTACTTTTTATCATTTAATTATTAGCATTACTTACCTCCTACTCTATTTATCAAAACCTTACCTTTGCAATTGCAATAAATCAAAAAAAACTGATACTATGTTACGGAATCTTGTGATACTGATTTTGCCATTCGTGTTTTTCACCTCGTGTGTTTCTTCAAAAAAATTCAAGCAATTGGATGCTTTAAAGAACGATATGAAAATGGAGAACCAAGCCTTACTTCAAAAACTTGACGAGCAAGTGAAAGAAAATGCCGGACTTGAGGCCACCAACAAGAACCTAAGGGACGAAGTATATGCGCTAAAGCAAGACACCACTGATTGTTATAACGATGTGCGCAGCCTTAGCCAAAAATATAACGACTTGAACAAAATGTATGAAGAGCTTGGTTCGCAAAGCAAAAAAGAGCTAACCGCACTAATACAGCAAAACCAAACTTTACTGAAACAACTCGACGAAAAACAACGATTACTTACCGACAAGGAAGCCGAGCTAAAAAAACGCGAACAGCGGCTGCAAGAACTTGAGGGTATGTTGGCTGCCAAAGATGCTGCCATTAATAATCTAAAAAAGAGTATCGAAGCTGCACTGTTAAATTTTAATAAAGATGACCTAACGGTTGAAATCAGGAATGGTAAAATTTATGTATCCGTTGCCGAGCAACTGCTGTTTAAATCAGGTAGCACTGTAGTTGATCCTAAAGGTAAAGATGCCTTGACCAAACTAGCAGGTGCCCTAAAAAACCAACCCGATATTGACATTATGGTCGAAGGTCATACAGATTCGATACCGATGAATAGCGGCGCAATTAAAGACAATTGGGATTTGAGCGTTTTAAGGGCAACTTCCATCACTCGCATACTTATAAGCGCTGGCATAAGCCCCACTGCTGTGATACCAGCAGGGCATGGAGAGTATATGCCTGTGGCTAGCAATAAAGATAAAGATGGCCGTGCCAAAAATCGCCGTACGGAAATAGTGCTTTCTCCTAAATTGGATGAGGTATTCAAAATTTTAGAAGGCAAATAACAAACCTATAAGCAATGCCCCTCGACCAAGTGGATGTAGACGCAATGGAAGACCGCGAAAGCGCGGAGATGAGCTTTATTGACCATCTCGATGCCTTACGTAAACACTTGGTGCGGGCGGTTATAGTTTTTTTGGTGTGCGCGGTGGCTGCCTTTTCGGCTAAAGACTTTATATTCAACGATATTATTTTTGCCCCTACCCGAAACGATTTTCCTACCTATTCAGGCTTATGCTGGCTATCGCATAACCTTGGGTTGGGCGAAAGCATGTGCTTAAAGTTCGAAGCACCTTTCAAGATTATCAATACCGATATGTCAGGTCAGTTTACCATGCACATGCAGGTAGCTGGGGTGTTAGGTTTTATTTTATCATTTCCGTACATTTTTTGGGAAATTTGGCGATTCATTAAACCAGGGCTGCACCGCAAGGAAGTGAAGTATACCCAAGGTATAATCTTCTTCATTTCTATGCTTTTTACCCTGGGCGTGCTTTTTGGTTATTATATTATGACCCCTTTTTCGGTCAACTTTTTTGCAACTTATCAAGTAAGTAGCCAAGTAGAAAACTTCTTCAGCCTCGAAAGTTATATCTCCTTCCTAACCATGTTCACGTTGCTATCAGGTATTATTTTCGAGTTACCCATAGCCGTTTATTTCCTTACCAAACTTGGCCTAGTTACTCCCGATTTAATGCGAAACTACCGAAGGCATGCCATCGTAATATTACTTATCATATCTGCTATAATTACCCCTGCCGATGTAGGCTCGCAGGTTATGGTGTTTATCCCTGTGTTTATCCTATACGAGTTAAGTATCTTTATTTCGGCACGAGTGGTGCGTAATATGGAGGCAGATGAAGAAAGCTAATTTGGAAATGTGCTAATGTGCAAATTTGAAAATGGTTAACTTGAATTGTTGACCAACTTTAATGACATTCGTAAATCGTACTTTGTAAATCATAAATCAATATGGAACTTTCACTTCGTTTAGGAATTGGCTCTGACCATGCAGGCTTTGAACTTAAAGAGTCCATGCTAGCTATGCTAAAGGAAAAGGGGTTTAATGTAAAGAACTTTGGCACCTATACTTCCGATTCGGTTGACTATCCTGACTTTGTGCACCCTTTGGCAACTGAAGTGCAAGAAAATAAGCTTGATTTTGGTATAGTAATATGTGGTAGTGGACAAGGTGTGTGTATGACAGCCAACAAATATCCAGGGGTGCGTGCAGCACTATCATGGAACAACGAAATAGCAACCCTAACACGCCAACACAACGATGCCAACGTTATTTGCTTACCAGCAAGGTTTGTAAGCAATGAGCTGGCGCAAGAAATGACGCTTACCTTTTTAGACACCCCCTTTGAAGGTGGGCGCCACCAGCGTAGGGTCGAGAAAATCTCACATCTGGGCTAAGCTATATGATAGCGAACGAGTGCAATATTGAGGCTGAAGCATTACGTTTTGAAAGGTATAGCATGCTATTAGTATACCTAAACGCTTTGCTCTTTTCTGCACTTTTTACATCCAACACAGTATCAGCGTATTTGGTTAGGGCCGTTTTTAATGGCACGGGCATTGCGATGGTTACAGGGCTGGCCAGCTTGCTGTTTGGCAATTTGTATGCATTCGCAGTTGGCCAACCACCGCAAAAAGCGGCTAAAGGAGCCTATTTTGCCTCAAAAGTACTATTTCTTATTCAAGGGGTATTGCTAATGGTATTGACAGTTTTAGTAGTAGTAAAGATAATTTACTAATGGCATAAACACCTTTTACCATTACAAGGTAGGTACAAAAATGAAAGGTGGAGACTTAAATGCCACCACCTTAACATCGCCTTTTCCCAGAGGCCAAAAATCTTCTTAATATACTTTTACTCACTTTGCCATTTAAAGTTGCAACTTATTTTGGCGGCGTTCCTATGATTTAAATTTGCATGCAAAGATTAGCCCTCTAGCCCAGTTTCAATTGTCGTAATTTATCTTACCGATAGTTATTTTGATTGTTAAAGCGCCTTAGCCAAATAAAACGGCGACGTAATTATTGCTACATCGCCGTTTATTTAGATAGCCATAGGTTTGGTGCGCGCTAACTACCGCACGCGTAGTAGTTTCTGATTGTACGATTGCTCGCCCTTACGCAGTTCAATTACATAAAAGCCATCGGCCAAATTACGCTCTGTATCAATAGTATAAGTATTTAAACCATAAGTTACGCTGAGTTCGGCTTCATAAATCTGTTGTCCAAGCAAATCGTACATACGAATAGAAACAGGGTCATTGCTAGTTGAAACAAACACGATGGTTACTTCATCGTGGAACGGGTTTGGATAAAAACTTCCTATTTCGATACCAGCAACATTACCAATTCCGTTAGGGTAACAACTGGGGGCACCATCAACATATATTTGTGTGCTTGCATTGTTGCTACAACCATTACCATCGGTATAATCGTAAGAAATGGTATAAGTGCCAACCCCAACTAAAGTTGCGTTAAAAGTACCTGTAGTAACACCAGGGCCACTAAAAGTACCACCTGCTGGGGTGGCTACCAAAGTTACATTCGATTCTCTTACGCAGAAAGTATCAGTAATGCCCAAAGTGATAACTGGTAGGTCATTAACCAACACCGTAACCGTATCTTCGCCTACACAACCAAATTGGTCGGTAGTAGACAAAGTATAGTCAGTTGTAGCAGCAGGGCTAACAACTATAGCTGCAGTATTTTCCGATGTGCTCCATGCGTAATTTACACCGCCCGTGGCCAACAATTGAAGAGAACCACCAGCACAAATTTCACCATCAGCTCCTGCATTGCCACTAGGCAAGGCACGCACAAAAAGTTCAACAGTATCAGCATTT
>CAIOSU010000407.1 GCA_903861055.1 uncultured bacterium | reverse complement strand
TTGTGAGCCCAACTGAGGATATTCGCATTTTGGCCCGCGATATTATTGGCACCGAAGACTTTGTTGAAGTATATGTAAATGCTCCTTTTGCCGTTTGCGAAGACCGCGATGTAAAAGGATTGTACAAAAAAGCCCGTGCTGGTCAAATCAAGAATTTTACTGGGCTAGACGCACCATTTGAGGCGCCAACCGATGCCAACTTAGAAATAGCTACAGATAGGATGACCATTGCCGAAAGTGTTCAGGCGGTGGTTGCATTGTTATTACCTAAAATAGAAGCAAAGAACTGATATGGATTATAATTTGAATCACCTGAAGGAACTGGAAGCGGAATCGATATACGTTATCCGTGAGGTTGCTGCTGAGTTCCAAAACCCAGCAATTCTTTTTTCAGGAGGCAAAGACTCAATTTTGTTGACTCACCTGGCCCGCAAAGCTTTTTTTCCTGCCAAAATTCCTTTCCCATTAGTACACATTGATACTGGACATAACTTTGAAGAAACCATTACTTTTCGTGATGAGTTGGTTGAAGAAATTGGCGCTAGGTTAATAGTTGGATCAGTACAAGATGCCATTAATGCAGGCAGATCGACTGAAGAGAAGGGTATTAATGCGAGCCGTAACGGTTTGCAAACCTTAACCTTACTAGAAACAATAGAAGCCAATAAGATTGATGCAGCTATGGGCGGCGCTCGCAGGGATGAAGAAAAGGCTCGTGCCAAAGAACGTTTCTTCTCTCACCGCGATGAGTTTGGCCAATGGGACCCTAAGAACCAACGTCCTGAGCTTTGGAACATTTTTAATGCCCGCAAAGGCTTTGGTGAGCACTTCAGGGTATTCCCAATAAGCAATTGGACTGAATTAGACGTTTGGCAATACATTCACATGGAAGGAATCAAATTGCCAAATCTGTATTTCTCTCATAAGCGCAGTGTATTTATGCGGGATGATGTTTGGTATGCCGAAACGGACTTTATGGAACGCAAGGATAGTGAGGTGTTAGTTGATAAAGTAGTGCGTTTCCGTACTATTGGAGATGCCACTTGCACCGGTGCAACTTTGTCAGAGGCTGGAACTTTGGAAGAAATTATCCAAGAAGTAGCATCTAGCCGTGTTACAGAGCGTGGTGGTCGCTCAGATGACAAACGCAGTGAAACTGCTATGGAAGACCGCAAAAAGGCTGGATACTTTTAAAACAATTTGCGAATGAGGCAATTTGAAAATTTGAAAATGACAGGCTTTTGTTTAATTCAATTTCCAAATTAGCACATCTTCAAATTTTCATTTTGATTAAGCATTACAATCTGCGCTTTTAGCGCATTCAATATAGAATCAGCAACAATGGAAGATACATTCGATAGTGCCGAGTACCTAAATATGGAGTTGATGCGCTTTACTACGGCTGGCAGCGTAGATGATGGTAAAAGTACCCTTATAGGCCGCTTGCTTTACGATAGCAAATCAATATACGAAGACCAATACGAAGCTATTCGTAAGACTAGTGAGCAAAAGGGCGAAGAGTATGTAAACCTTGCCTTGCTTACCGATGGTTTGCGTGCAGAGCGTGAGCAAGGTATTACCATTGATGTAGCATACCGATATTTCTCAACGCCTCGCCGTAAGTTTATTATTGCCGATACCCCAGGACACATACAGTATACCAGAAATATGGTTACTGGCGCATCGAGTGCTAATTTGGCTTTAATATTGGTTGATGCCCGCCACGGCGTAGCCGAGCAAACCCGCCGCCATGCCATTATTGCTTCATTACTGCAAATACCGCATGTAGTAATTTGTGTAAACAAAATGGATTTGGTAAACTTCGACAAGAAGGTTTTTGAAGACATTGAGAACGACTTCCGCAAATTTGCCTCTAAACTTGATGTAAAGGATGTTCGTTTTATACCTATCAGTGCTTTGATGGGCGACAACGTGGTCGATCGGTCAACCAAGACTCCTTGGTACGAAGGCCCAACTTTATTGTATTTGCTAGAAACTGTGCATATCGCCAGCGATTCTAATCATATCGATTGTCGTTTCCCGGTACAGTATGTTATCCGTCCGCAGTCAAACGATTATCATGACTATCGTGGTTATGCAGGTCGTATAGCTGGTGGCGTATTTAAAAAAGGCGACAAAGTAATGGCTTTGCCTTCTGGTTTTACCACCCGCATTAAAAGTATTGATACTTACGATGGTAGCTTAGATGAAGCTTTTGCGCCTATGTCGGTTACTATTACCTTAGAGGATGAGATTGATATTAGCCGTGGCGATATGATTGTGCGCGAAAACAACTTACCTACTAGCGGTCAAGATTTGGAGGTAATGGTATGTTGGTTGACTGACAAGCCATTGCAACTTGGTGGTAAATATGCCATAAAACATACTACCCGAAACGCAAGGTGTGTGATTAAAGAGGTAAAGTATAAGCTCAATATTAATACCCTGCATCGCAACGAAGAGGATTCTAGTATTGGCCTGAATGATATTGCGCGTATAAGCATCCGCACAACTACGCCGTTGTTTTATGATTCGTACAGACGCAACCGAAATACAGGAAGTCTCATCATTATAGATGAAGCTACTAACGTAACGGTTGGTGCTGCTATGATTATCTAGTTAACGAAAAATATTGTTTGCTTAAAGTTTGGGCTGCAGCTTCTAATTAATTGACTGCTGCCCAATTTATAGCTTACTTTACTGCAACAAATAAATGAGGTTTAATGGTTGGTGTTTCGTTAGTAGCGCTATCGGCAAGGGTAGGAGAGCAGTTGATTAGCTTAGCTGATGTTGCAAAGCAATTTGACACTACAGAGGCCCAAGTAACCAAAGCCACGGGCATAACCGCCCTTTATAAGTTTCCGCTCACAACCGATTTGTCAGCCCTTGCAGCGGATATGATTGTTCGCATTTTGGCAGCCAGCCATGTGGATATGGCCCAAGTAGTTGGCTGGAGTACCAGCACACAACCCGACCACAATTTGGTGCCCGGTATTGAAATGGGCATTGCAGGCTACTACAAAGAGTTTACCGATAAAATAACCT
>CAIOSU010000406.1 GCA_903861055.1 uncultured bacterium | reverse complement strand
ACTATCAATCCAGTTCATTAGGAAATTTACTCCAAGAAAACACGGGAGTATATATCAAATCGTATGGGCCTGGAGCACTTGCTACTACTGGTTTTAGGGGTATGGGAGCATCGCAAACAAAGGTTTTTTGGAATGGAATACCCATCAACTCGGGCATGAACGGTACTATTGACTTAACGAATCTGCCCATGGGTGTTTTTGATGGAGCATCAGTGTCTTTTGGCGGCAATACAATACAAGCTGGCAGTGGCAGTTTTGGTGGAGCGGTTAATGTGGGAAGCACCCCAAAAATCCTTCCGAAAGGATTATCGGGCTTAGCTTGGTATGAGGTGGGAAGTTTCGGAACGCATAATACTGCGTTAAAACTGAGTGTAAGCACGGGCAAGCTTACTGGTAAAGTTGGGTTTCTGTACAGAAGAGCTAGAAATGATTTTGATTTTAAGAATACTACGGTATTTGGCGAACCTATTCAAAAGCAACAATATGCCAACTTTGTACAGTACGCTGCAATTGCTGAGCTATACCACAAGCATTTCAACATAATGTCTTTTGTATCTAAAACAGATCGCCAGATTCCGCCCACAATGCTGAGTGCGAATAGTTTTCAAAACCAATCGGATTGGCTTGGCTTGATTAAACTTGAAACAAAAAATCTAATTAAACCGAGCAGCCAACTTCTGCATTTTGAAAGCTCTTATAAATTTGATGAAATCAATTACCAATCAAAACTGCCCAAAATAGACTCTAGAAGTCAGACCCATGCAGCAATGGGGCTGCTTCGATATGGCTACTTCTTATCCAAGCAAAACATTCAATTTCAAGCAAAACTGGAACATACAAGTCTTTGGGCTGTCACTGATAATTTTGATGGTATGAAATACCAACCTATTTCTGGTTTCATCGGCAGCTCTTTTTATCAGAGTAAGGATAATAAATGGAATGTTAGTCTAATTCTGCGTCAAGAACTTGTCTACAATCTGTTATCCCCTTTTTTACCTTCATTTACCGTTCGTTACGCCCCGCTTAAAAAGCCAGATTTTTATATCTCCACCAACATCTTCCGCAACTACCGCTACCCCACCCTAAACGACCGCTACTGGAGCGTGGGTGGCAACCCCGATTTGCAGCAGGAAAAGGGCTGGGGCACCGAGGGCAAAGTGGGTTATGATAAAAGCTTTGAGAAAGGCTTTAGGCTCGAAACCAGCATTAATGCCTATTACTTAGATGTGCAGAACTGGATACTGTGGCTGCCCGAGAGCAGTACCGGCATTTGGACACCCGAGAACGTGAAACGCGTAAAATCTCGCGGCGTAGAGGCTTTGATAAAAGTAGATGGCAAAAAGAACAACTGGACCTATCGCTTTACGGCCAATTACCACTTCAATAAAGCTAGCAACGAAACCAGTGGAGGTGCTATTGGCAGCAGTGAGGGCAAACTATTGATATACACCCCGCAGCATTTGGGTAACATTTCGGGCATGGTGGGTTACAAGGGATACTACCTGCAATACCGTCTGCACCTATGCGGCATGCGCTACATCACCAGCGACAATGGTCAATCGTTACCCGCTTTCACTACTGGTGATTTGCGCATCGGCAAAGATTTCGGGAAGAAGCTAAAAGGATTAAGTTTGTACGTAGCCGCCGAAAACCTTTGGAACGCCGAGTACCAGAACATTGCTTGGCGCCCTATGCCAGGTAGGAGCTTTAGCGGTGGGGTGCGGTATGAATTTGTTACAAAGTAGAAATAGTTACGGGTTACGGGTTGCGAGTTTAGGTAAATAATAATGATTTAGAAAAATGGGAAACAATTTCACAAAATATGTAAGGCTCCTCCCCCTTTTTCGGGGGGAGGTTGGGAGGGGGGTGTTTGACCGAGTATATACCTACGCAAGTGCTACGGACACTTACAACGAGGGGATAATTGCAGGAGATTCAAGTTTGTTCTCCGCCTCAACTGCTCCCATCTCCGCGAAAAGCTGCGATGGGACGGCAAACGCGCGCACCCTTCGACATGCTCAGGATGACATGCAAACTGTCAACTATTTACTTCTTATTTTTCTCGCATTTTCGCTCATATTTCTCACTTCTTGCGATAAAACCCAACCAACCCAAGAAATTACGGACCTACCCATTACTAGTGGCGCGGTCATGTTTATTAATGAGGGCAACTATACCTATGGCAATGCATCCATCAGTTACTACAACCCGCCAAACGAAAGCTTTTACGAAGACATTTACCAAACGCAAAACAGCCGCCCGCTGGGCGATGTGGCGCAAAGCATGGTGAGTATTGGCGAGTATGGTTATGTGGTGGTAAACAACTCCAATAAAATAGAGGTGGTTGATTTGCTCGATTTTAAGAACGTGGCTACCATCACTAGCCTTACTTCTCCGCGCTATGTACTGCCTTTGGGCAATGGTCGCGCATATGTAAGCGATATTTACGGCGATAAGTTAAGCATCATCAATACAAACAACAATACTATAACTGGCACTATAGCCTTACCCGGCTGGACAGAACAAATGGTCCTAGCAAATGGACTAGCTTTTGTGGCCAACTACGATAGTATGCGCGTGGAAGTGATTGACCCAACCACCGATGCCAAGGTAAGCCATGTTATTGTAGCTGGCCACCCAATGGAAATGGTATTGGATGCCCAAGGGCAAGTATGGGTATTGGGCCAAAAGGATGGCACCGATGCGGCAGCACTTACCCGCATTAACCCCACCAATAGCGCGGTAGAACTTACACTCAACTTCCCACTCAATGAATCGCCGAACCATTTGATTGCTGACCAGAATGGAACCAACTTGTACTACTTAAACACCAGCGGCATTTACAAACTAGCCAGCACTGCTACCAACCTAACCGCGGCACCTATTATTGCCAAAGGCACCCGAAACTACTACGCCATCGGCATTTCGCCCGATAACGGAACGCTATATGCCTCCGATGCGCTGGACTTCAATCAGCGCAGCGATGTATATGTCTTTGATTTGAGTACCCTAGCAGAAGTAAAGCAACTAAAAGGAGGAATTATTACTGGCGGGTTTTACTTTTATCGGTAGGGAGTAGACATTCTCAATCAAAGTATTACGAGCGTCTGGAGACGCACTGTCCGTTTCGTCCTCGTCAAAAAGACGAAGGACGAGATAACAAAATTGATTTCAGCCAACTCGAAACCCGTAACTCGGAACTCGCAACCAACATCAAAACGCCTGCAAATCCACCAACTTCTTATAGGCGCCACCTTTAGCCATTAGGCTAATGTGGTTGCCGCGCTCAATAATTTCGCCGCTTTGCATTACCAGTATTTCGTCGGCATATTGTATGGTGCTTAAGCGGTGGGCAATTACAATGGTGGTGCGGTTCTCCATGAGCTTATAAATGGCTTCTTGCACCAGTTTCTCCGATTTGGTATCCAACGAAGAAGTAGCCTCGTCCAGAATCAAAATCGGCGGGTCGCTAAGCACGGCACGGGCAATGGTAAGGCGTTGGCGCTCGCCACCACTGAGCTTGGTGCCACGGTCGCCAATGTTGGTATCGTAGCCATGCTCCAGTCGGTCGATAAACTCATGAGCATTGGCAATTTTGGCCGCGCGTATCACCTCCTCGCGAGGCACGTCGCCATCCATGCCAAAGGTAATGTTGTTATGTACGCTGTCGTTGAACAGCACCGGCTCTTGCGTAACTATACCCATCAATTTACGCAGCTCGCGTAGTTTATAGTCGCGGGTATCCACGCCATCAATCAATATACCGCCCTTCAATGCATCATAAAAGCGGGGCAACATGTCGGCAAAGGTGGTTTTGCCGCTGCCCGATGAGCCCACTAAGGCCAGCATCTTACCTTTTTTGATTACCACATTAATGCTCTGCAACACGGGGTGGTTATCAAAATTATAATAAGCAAACGATACGTTTTTGAACTCAATCTGATGCTCAAAGCGCTCTATCGATTTGGCATCAGGGCTATCTGTTACTTCGCTGGTGGCATCCAAAATAGTTTCAATACGCTCTAGCGAGGCAAGGCCCTTTTGTATATTATAATATGCCGATGAGAAATTCTTGGCAGGTGGTATCAGTTGCGAAAAGATAACCATGAAACCAATAAACACCTCGGGTAAAATTTTAGCCGTCACACCATCAGGTGCCAGCACCATTTTACCACCGTACCAAAGCACAATTACCAAAATAACGATGGCTAAAAACTCGGTAAGTGGCGATGAAGCAAACTTGCGCCGCAGCATACGGTTCATAATGTCCATGTAGGCGCGATTCTCTTTATCAAATCTTGCCTCTAGGCGTTTTTCGGCGGTAAAGGCTTTCATTATTTTCAATCCGAGCAAAGTCTCGTCAATCAAAGAAACCAGTTCGCCCATTTTGGCTTGGCCTTTTTTGCTGGCGCGTTTCAAGCTCTTACCAATACGACCAATAATAAGGGCCGTTATCAGTATCATGATGAGCACAAACATGGTAAGCTGCGGGCTAAGATAAAACATGACACCCAACGATAGGATAATAGTAACCGGTTCTACTATCATGGTCTCGAGAGTGGCAATAATGCCATACTCCACCTCTTGCACATCTTGGGTCATGCGGGCCATCAAATCGCCTCGACGTTCTTTACTGAAGAAGGATAACGGCAAGCTAGTTACTTTTTGATAAACTCGATTGCGAATATCTAGCACCACACCGTTGCGCAGCGGAGCCATTACAAACTGTGCCAAATAACGGAACAAGTTTTTCAATAAGAACACTACAATAATTACTACACAAACCAAACCTAAAGTGGCAAACTTCCCATTTTGAATAATGTATTGTACAAAATGGTGTTTACCCAAACCCACCAAATAATCTATCGAGAATTTAAACTCGGGTATTGGCGGGGCAACTGCCATTTCCGTAGTGTCAGTCTCAAACAAGAGCGAGAGAAACGGAATAAGCATAGCTACACTAAACAGCCCGAATATAACCGTAAGCACATTGAAAACCACATTGAGGAGCGTGAGCGTTTTGTAACGCTTTAAGTATGCGAGTATGCGAAGGAATCCGCCCATAGGAGAACAAATATATCACTATCTTGTGGTAGTTTTTGATAACGCCGTACCTTACCCCTTCATTGTGGAGCACAATGTTATAGTTTGTGCAAAGGTGGGCAGTTAATTATTGTATGTTATGGCACAAGAAGAAAGCAGAAGACAGAAGCAGGTTGCGGGCCTTTTACAGGACGAAATGAGCCAAATATTGCAGCGCAACGGAGCCAGTTACTATGGTGCGGCCTTTGTTACCATTACAGGAGTAAGAGTTACGCCCGACTTGTTGGTGGCACGCTTTTATATGAGCGTAATGGGGCAAGATGACAAACAAAAAGCCATAAAAGGCCTTAAAACCCATGCATCGGAAATACGCCGCGATGTTGGCAATCGCTTGCGCAGCAACCTACGCATGATACCGCACTTGGAGTTTTATTTAGACGAAACGTTGGAGGATGTTTTCCGTATCGATAAGCTATTGAAATCAGACCCACCAAAGGATATCAAAACCAACTTGGAGGACTATACCGACCACTACGACCCGGACAACAATTAAACCCTGCTGCGCATGAGATCGCTGCCCTTTACTTTTGCGGCAAGGTATCTGGTATCCAAAAAATCTACCAATGCCATCAATGTTATTACCCTCATATCCATGCTGGGTATGGCCGTTATTAGTATGGCTATGGTGCTGGTACTATCGGTGTTCAATGGTTTCGAAGGGCTTACCATCTCATTGTACAACTCCTTTAACCCTGATATTCGGTTGGCGCCCATTGAGGGCAAAGTCTTTACTATATCCGATGAGCAAGAAACCGCCTTGCTCGATTTGCCAGGCATAGCTATGGTAAGCAGGGTGCTAGAAGAAAAGGCCGCCCTGAAATATGACAAGTATGAGTTTATTGGCACCGTGAAAGGCGTTGACGACTTGTATGGTAAAGTAACGGGCATTGACAGTGCCATGGTGCGCGGGGCATTTGTTTTGCGCCAAGGGGGGCAAAACTATTGCGTGGCTGGCGCTGGTGTTGAGGCTAAACTAGGCATTAATATAAATGACCAACTGCGCGACATGTCGGTACTAGTGCCCAACCGCAGTGGCCGAACCGGCGGATTGATTCCCAACCAAGCATTCAACCGTGGGCGGGTGCTGCCTTCGGGCACGTTTAGTATACAGGCCGAGTTTGATAATAAGTACTTGTTTGTGCCTTTGAGTTTTATGCAAGAGCTGCTGCAATACGACCAAGAAATAAGCGCCTTAGAGATAAAAATAGACCCTGATAAAACCACCGTTGATAAAGCCAAACGTGACTTGGAAGCAATACTGGGCAATGGTTTTGTAATGAAAGATCGCTACGAGCAAAACGAGTTTTTATATAAGATAATGCGTACCGAAAAATGGATTACTTATGCCATTTTGAGCCTGATATTGGGGATTGCGGCCTTTAATATTATTGGATCATTGAGCATGCTGGTACTCGAAAAGAAACATGATATTGCCGTATTGAAAGCATTAGGTGCCGATTCGGGCACTATACGGCGCATATTCTTAACCGAGGGATTATTGTCCTCGCTGCTGGCTAGTGCTGTGGGTATTGCTATGGCAGTAATTATCTGTTTGCTCCAAATTAATTTTGAACTAATACCCATGCCAGGCAGCGGCACCTTTGTGGTAAGTGCTATGCCTGTAAAGCTCAAGTTGGCCGATTTTGCCTTGGTTGCCATCACCGTTATTGCCATTAGCTTAATCGCATCATGGGTGCCCGCATACCGGGCTGCTGGTATGGGAAACTTGGTGAAGGAAGAGTAGGCGATTTTGGATTGTTGATTTTAGATTGACGAGTTAAGATTTGGCAATTAATTGTATTAATTTTCGCCCTAAGTCTTTCCACCTAAGCTTTCCCTAATAGTGATTATCTTTATTTGGTTACCAAAAAACGAGTGTCTAATTTTGCTAACGCAATAGATTGGTGTATATTTATTTTCACAATTAATCACTACCATGATACAGAAAGAACGTCCGGTTGAGATTTTGCTTATCGAAGACAACTCGGGTGACGTATTGCTCACCAAAGAAGCTTTTGAGGAAATCGACTTCCGAGACAATATAAATGTTGTACGAGACGGGGAAGAAGCACTGGATTATCTTTTCAAAAGAGGCATTTATCAAAACGCGGTAAGGCCAGATTTGATTATGCTTGACCTTAACTTGCCCCGTAAAGATGGGCGCGAGGTGCTGGAGGTAGTAAAAAACGACCCTCAGCTAAAAACGATTCCAGTAATTGTGCTTACTACCTCAAAATCTGACCGCGATATTCGTATCAGCTACGAAAACTACGCCAATTGCTATATCGTAAAACCGGTGAAGTTTGAAGAGTTCCTAGAAATAATAAAGTTCGTTGTCGACTTCTGGATAAACTTGGTGAAGTTGCCTGGCTTAAAATAATTTGCTACTTTAGGCATATACAACAACTAACTTTCCTGCACTAACCACGGCCTTGCGCCGTGGTTTTTTTTATTTCAACAAGTCTGTTATCATTTCCTGGGTTACTCGGCCCTCAAACATTTTTTGCCATATACCGCCATTCTCACCCAGCCGTTTCGGATCCCATTGTTTCCAATACTTTTCTATCAACTCTACACTCCATGGTATATCCACATTACTACATAAGCCGTGGGTGCCGCTAAAATCCCACTTCTTGGCATATCGGTCAATTAAGCTGGCACTCCAGGGCAAGGCGTAGTTACTGCTCAAGCCAAATTCGCCCCACTCCCAATCGTTTTTATGCTGCTCAATTAGGTCCACCGTCCAAGGCAAACCCAAATTGCGGCTCATACCTTCCCAGTTCCAATGCTCATAGTTAGCATTAATAAACTCTTGGGTCCATAGAAAACCAATATTCGAACTCAAGAAGTACAGGTCAATATCTTCTGCATACTTTTCAAGCAACTGCACATTCCAAGGCAAACCTCCGTTTGCCGATAGCGCGGGCCATTCAATCTGCTCTTTGTATTTCTCAATAAACTCCGCAGTCCAAGGCAAACTTTCGTTAGCACTTAACGTTTGCCACTCCAGCACATCCTCTAGCTGTTCAATCAACTCTACCGTCCACGGAATATGCTCGTTCATGCTTAAAAACTCAGGGTTCCAAAGCCCCAAACAGCGCTCAATAAATTCGGCGCTCCAAGGCAACCCAGCATTAATGCTCAATTGGTCCCATGCCCAATAGTCGGTGTGCCTATCAATAAACTCTCCATTCCATGGCAGCTTTGCATTTAAACTGATGGCCAATGGGTTCCAATCTTCATAGTATTTTACCAATAGCTCTTCGCTCCAAGGCAAATTATAGTTACTACTCAGTATATTCCAGTTCCAATGGTCAGCAAACTCCTCAATCAACTCCGGTGTCCAAGTGATAAATTTATTGGCACTAACGGCATCCCAATTCCATCTATCAGCATGGCTGTTAAGCATTTCGGCCGTGAGCGGGTAAAAATGCGATACCAAATCAATAAACAACTTTTGACGCGTAACACTGAAATTTTTCAGCATCTCTTCCGAAACCAAGACTGTTGATTCATCGGAGATAGGTGCATAATACTTAGTGTCAATCATGATGGTTCGGCTTTGTACGCATCTAAGATACAGAACTAGGCATTTACACCTAACAAATCAAAGAAGTTTATGTGAACTACATTAAAACGCTATCTAAGTCTGTAAACTATGCTATACAACTCCGGCCAGCACATACAAAGGCCAATTGATGGTTTTAATGCTTTCTTTGTCGCCCCAAGCCGCTGCCAACTTCGGGTAAAGGGCCTGTAATGGATTAACGGCATGAGCTTTTATATATGCCTGTACGCTCGACCAAGTGCTTAAATAACCCACCAAATCGTTCAAACCCCACTGTTGCTGCATTTTCAATTGGGGCACTGCAACTTGCTTAAAAGGGAACGGTATTTTGCGGTACTCCTCATCTAAGTAATTGCGCTCAGAGGGCCAATATGCTCCAACAATGTTATAATAGAAATCGTTTACCACCTCATCTACTGCGGGGTTAATGGTAGTAAGTCCATAGCCCCAAGCTATAAGCATGGCTCCTGGTTTTGCAACGCGGTGCACTTCGGCATAAAAAGCTTCAAAGTTGAACCAATGAATGGCTTGACCCACGGTTATTACATCAAAATATTGGCCCGGCAAGCCGCTAGCCTCTGCAGAGGCAACGCTATAAGTCACGTTCTCCACCTGCATGGCATTGGCAATCTGGTTAGCGCTAGGGTCGGTGGCCATTACATCCTCAAAATAATTTGCCAACTCTACGGCTACTTGTCCGTTGCCAGTGCCACAGTCCCAAGCGGCATCGCTACTATGCACATTCAACAGTATAAAATCGTAAAGCTCCTGGGGGTAATCGGGCCGGTAGCGTGCATAATCTGCAGCCTGTGTTGAGAAGTGGTCTTTGAATTCCATGGGGTCAAATATGGGAGGGGCGTATTACATTGGTCCTGGGAGAAAAATTATAATATTACGGCTATAAATTCGGGTTAGTTTAAAAATATTTGTAATTAATAAAAACTCTTCTTTTTCCACAATTT
>CAIOSU010000405.1 GCA_903861055.1 uncultured bacterium | reverse complement strand
TGCACATAAATCTCCATAATAGCTTCGCCTGCACGCGAGGCTATATCTACTAGCAACTCTTCATCAACTATATATTTCATATCGAGGGTGTTGATACAGGCGTGTAAACTCTCGCGCCAATTAGGAATGGATGCGCCGAAGGTTTCCTTAAACTTGCGCTTATCCAACACGCTATAATGAGGCCGTTTGGCGGGTGTAGGGTATTCAAAAGTGTTAATAGGGTTTACTTTGCAATCAAGGCCGCTAAGCTCCATTACTGCTGCAGCAAAGTCGTACCAACTAGCTGCACCTTCGTTACTAAAATGATATAAACCTGCAAAAGTATGTGCCTTGCCCGATACAATACTTTCCAAAATAGCTTTCGCCAAATCGCGAGCATAGGTTGGGGTGCCCACCTGGTCGAAAATTACATTGAGCGATGGTTTATCCGCTCCCAAACGACGCATGGTTTTCACAAAGTTATTACCGTAGGTTGAGTACAACCATGACGTGCGAAACACTAGACTATTGGGATTGGCTTCCAAAGCCAATTGCTCACCTTGTAACTTACTTGCGCCATATACGCCTAAGGGCGCAACTGCATCGATTTCTTGATACGGGCGATGGTTGGTGCCATCAAACACAAAATCAGTGGAGATGTGGATGTACTTAACACCGTGCCTTGCACAAGCTGCTGCCAACAAACCAGAAGCGGTGCCATTTATCTTATGAGCCAGCTCTTGGTCGGTCTCAGCCTTATCAACAGCAGTGTAGGCTGCACAATTTATTAGGTATTGATAGCTGCCAGCTGCTAAGGTATCTTCAATGGCTTGCTCATTGGTTATATCTAAATCGTGCGCATCGCTATAGCGAAAGTGCAAGGTAGGATAATGCACTGAGAAGTGCTTAAACTCACTGCCAAGCTGACCGCTAGCGCCAGTTATCAATATATTACTAGTTGCGCTCATGGTTGAAAGATGAAATTGTTCCTCGAATCGCCAAAAGCCGGTAGCACCTTATCCTTATCAGAAAGCTGCACTTGGCTAAGGTCGAAATTCCAATTGACCCCCAATTCTGGGTCGTCAAACTGTATTCCGCCTTCCGATTCTTTGTTATACAAGTTATCGCACTTGTAGGTAAACTCAGCCGACTCGGTTATTACCACAAAACCATGTGCAAAGCCTCGTGGCACCAACAATTGCTTGTTATTCTCGGCACTCAATTCTTCTGCGTGCCATTTGCCATAAGTTGGCGAGCCTTTGCGGATATCAACAGCCACATCAAGCACCGCACCGCGTATAACCCGCACCAGCTTTGCTTGGCTGTAAGGATTCAGCTGATAGTGTAGGCCACGCAACACGCCATAGGCCGACTGCGATTGGTTGTCTTGTACCCAATCGTAAAACAATCCGTTCTCTTCGAAGCGCTGCTTGTTGTAGCTCTCAAAAAAGTACCCGCGGCTATCGCGAAATACGGTGGGCTCAATCACCACCAAGCCAGGTATGCCTGTCTCTGTAACTTTCATAGTGTGGCAAAAATAGGGATTTTAGACACAATGACACAACCTGCCTGCCGGCAGACAGGGACACAAGACACAAGACAATCTTGAATTTTGAATTTTTCAATTTTTAATTCGAAAAACTACCAACCTGCAATGGTTGTAGACCAACTCGGTGCTTTATCGTTTACCGCTTTATAAGTAGGGTCTTGGTAGTGGTTTACTTCAATTATAGCGCTAGCCTTATCATCCATTTTGAGGCAGTCTTAGCTCAAGTGCCGCACTAGAAACGTTTTAGCAGCTTATGCCAATAACTGCTGCCAAACCTGCACGAATACCTAAACCATGCTACTTAAAACCGCAGCTTACAAACTACTGGTAAATGGTCGGATGGGTAACTGCCATTTCTCGATTCGCTGATAACCTTATAAGTGATTACTTTGAATGCATTGTTTACCAATACATAATCGATTCGGGAGCAGTTTTTGTTACTTGCGTCAAACCCGCAGCAGGTCAGCTCGCCATCCTTATGCTGAGCAATGGTAAACGAATCGAAAAGCACATAGTCAGCTAAAGCGTTATTTATTTCGGCATATGGCTTGCTATCTGGCCTAAAGTTAAAATCACCTACCACTATTACTGGTAAGCCTACTGCCATATCTTTTATTTTACTTTTCAACAGCAATATTGATTGGTACCGTGCTTCTTGCCCTTTATGGTCAAAATGGGTGTTAAAGAAAAAGAACTCACGGCCAGAGGTTTTATGCTGCAACTTAACCCAACTGGCAATGCGCGTGATGGCAGCATCCCAACTTTTACTTCCTGGTACATTGGGCGTTTCAGATAGCCAAATAGTACCACTATCCAGCAGTTCATATTGGCTTTCCTTATACAATATTAGACAGTGTTCCCCTTTGGCGCTGCCATTATCTCGGCCAACACCATAGTTTCCGTAGCCCTTCATAGCCTTTACTATGTACTTCTTCTGTTCGGGCTTTACTTCTTGTAGACCTACTATCCCTGCACTCGACTGGGTAATTACATCTACCACCCATTCCTTACGTTTAGGCCAGGCATTTTCGCCATCAGTCGGGGTATTCATACGGATGTTGTAAGTCATCACCGCCATATCAATACTGTCTGCCAACAACACTATTGGCATAAAAAAAAGGAGGTAAAGTAAGCACTTTGTCATCGGCTGCACTAGGTTGTTAGCAAACATAATAACAATAGCTACAATAAATATGGACCGTTGTTGAGCATAACAATTTCTTACCATTGCGATTATTACACCACATTCACCTCAGGCACAATGGTAATGCCAAATTTTTCTTGCACGGATGCCTGTATGTCGAGTGCCAGTTGATATATTTCTTGGCCGGTTGCTCCGCCGTAGTTCACCAAAACCAGTGCCTGCTGCGCATGCGAGCCAGTATTGCCCACGCGCTTGCCCTTCCAGCCGGCTTGCTCAATGAGCCAGCCAGCAGGCACTTTTACCAACCCGTTGGGTGCCGGGTAATTGGGTATGAGTGGATAGTATTGCTGCAAGGCCTCAAACTGCGTTTTGGGTATTTCGGGGTTTTTGAAAAAGCTGCCAGAGTTACCCAAAACCTTTGGGTCGGGTAATTTGCTTTGGCGTATTTTTATCACCGCATCGCTCACAGCCTTTACAGTCGGCTCCCACATTTGCATGTCATCCAGAATGCGCTTAATGTCGCCATAACTGATATTGAATGTTGGCTGCTTGTTCAGCCTAAACGTAACAGAAACAATGCAATACTGGCCTTTCAAAGTAGTCTTAAACACGCTCTCCCGATAGCCGAAATGACATTCCTCTTTTGCAAATGAGCGCACTTCAGTAGTGGTCATATTCACTGCATCAAGGCTATCAAAAGTAGCCTCCAGCTCTACACCATAAGCCCCAATATTCTGCATAGGTGCCGCACCTACTTGGCCTGGGATAAGTGACAAGTTCTCAATACCACCCCACCCTTGGTTAATGGTATACATCACCAACTCGTGCCACACCTCGCCACTACCAACCTTTAGCCAAACGTGCTTATCATCTTCGCGCAACAGCTCCATACCTTTGATGCTATTCTTTATTACCAACCCATCAAAATCGTCGGTAAGCAATATGTTGCTACCACCACCTAAAATGAAGCGCGGCAAGCCCTTCAACTCTTCGTGCTTTAATACCTCTTCAAGCTCGTCTACAGTATTCACCTCCACAAAATAGCGGGCTGTAGCTTCGAGGCCAAAAGTGTTGTATGCTTTAAGGGGATGGTTGTGATGGATGTTCATTGACCCCAATTTGAAAATTTGAAAATTTGAGAATTTGGGAAATGGTTTTCTTGCTTGTTCGTCATTGCACAATTATAACATTTCTCTTTTACTTCTAGGCATTTCCAAATTGGCTCATTTTTGAATTTTCAAATTAATCCAGCCTTTCAAGGCCGGATTTTGCTTTTTGGCTAAGCCCCGAGTAATACTCATGGTCTTTGAGGTTGATGCA
The DNA here is from genome assembly GCA_903861055.1 of uncultured bacterium. Classification (GTDB taxonomy): domain Bacteria; phylum Bacteroidota; class Bacteroidia; order Chitinophagales; family CAIOSU01; genus CAIOSU01. The sequence goes on along the minus strand of CAIOSU010000405.1, from coordinate 6,065 downwards.
AAGGTTGTAATAGTAGCGCGCTTGGGTTTTGTCGTGTACTTTTTCGTAAATAAAACCAAGGTTTAAAGCTGCATTGGCGGCAAAGTACATCGGTTCTTTCTCTCCCAGTTTTATGGTCTCCTTGTAGCTGGCTATGGCCTCAGTTTGCTTACCCATGGCATCGTAAATGCGGCCCTTGCGATACACCAGCTCTAGTTGTAGGGGTTTTGTCGTGTAGTTTGCAGGGGTTTTGTCATATATTATTGACAGCGCTTTTTCAAAGTAGCCGCCGTCAAATAGCAGCCTAGCTTTAAGCAATGGCACATCAGGCACTTGGCCGCTATCGGCTTCCTTTTGGGCTTGCTTATCGGCATCCAGTTCACTTATACCCTTTGTTTTTACAAGCCCCATTTGCTTCTTGTATTGTGCCGTATCTCCCACTATCAAATAACTCCAAGCAAGTTTCTGATACGCATTTTTAATATTGTTTTGGTTGCGGTTTTGCGACAGGTAATTATTGAAATGCGGCCTGCAATTGGTATCCAAACTATTTATCAAAGCCAAACCATGCAAGTACTCCATAAACGGAAAATCGGCATATTCCGCTCCTTTGGGCCTATTGGCCAGCATAGCCAGTGCATTCTCATTGTGCTTGCTGTAAATGGCCGCATTGGCGGCAGTATAGTAAGTAAATAGGTTGCCCGCCAACGGATAGCCCGCCCTACCAATGGCTTGCCAAGCTTCGTCGTGCTTACCCTCCAAATGAATCAATAGAGATGTGTAAATTAATGTCGTCTCCAACCTGAACTCAAACGGGGTGCCTGAAAGTTGTCGCAATCGTTCCATACCCCCTTTCAAATCGCCCTCCAAGCCCAATAAACTTACGCCCCACTGGTATTGCGAAGGAATAATGCCCATGATGGCCTTGAGCGTGGCAATGCCCTTAAGATTAGGCTTGAATTGAGGGAATCGCTCACGATTGGCATGATAAAGTTTCCATGCTTTGCGGCAGCCCATAAAACCATCATAGTAGTTTTTCATTTTCAATGAGGCCAAAGCAAAATGCAGGCTCATTTCGGCCTGTACATACAAGTGCCACGGCGATTTGCCGTCTCCGTTTTTGACGGCAATAAAGCGCTTTTCCTGCGCTACTTCAAACCGCTCAAACACTTGCTCATCTTCAGAAAGAAACACCTCTAGAAACCCAATGTAATCTTCTAGCAGATAGTTGTTAAGATTGGCATATCCTTCGGCAGCTATAGTCTGCTTTGAACCTTTGAGCTTTAGACTGATAATGTTATTATACAGTGAGTCGGTATGGGTATTCCAAACGTAAGCAGCAGCGACCATGCGGTTAGTGCCGCCCAAAACCAATAGCATCAGCATTGCCAGTAGGTAACAATTACAGAGGCTCATTTTTGATAAATGAAGTAGCAAACGGTTGGGCTGATTGAGTATGACGTTAAAGATAACGGTTTCTGCTGTTAGCAGTTGGAAGGTTTTAAAACAAAAATCCCCACGGCAATGCCGTAGGGATTTTTGGGTGGTTTATACCTTTATAGGTTACAGTTTAACTGATTCCCTAACTTCTTCAATCAAGGCTGGGTCAACCAAAATACGACCGCAGTGCTCGCAAACAATCACTTTTTTGCGCTGGCTGATTTCGCTTTGGCGTTGTGGCGGTATGCGGTTGAAACAACCACCGCATGAGTTACGCTCAATAGGTACTACTGCCATACCGTTCACGTAGTTTTTGCGTACACGGGCGTATGCTTTCAATAGGCGCTCCTCAATATTAACCTTGGCCTTCTCCGAATCCTTACGAAGTACTTCTTCTTCTTTGCTGGTTTCGTTTACAATACGCTCCAACTCTTCCTTTTTCAACACCAAGTCTTTCTTCTTGTTTTCGATAAGCGCTTCGCTGTCTTTCAAAAAGTCTTTCTTGGCATCAATGCTATGGTGGGCTTCTTTAATTTTCTTTTCGCTCAACTGTATTTCCAAGTTTTGCAATTCAATCTCCTTGCTCAATGCATCAAACTCGCGGTTGTTCTTCACGTTGTTTTGTTGCTCTTGGTACCTTTGGATAAGGGTTTCAGCCTGTTTAGCTGCCAGTTTGCGGTTGGCAATCTCGTCGGTGTATTCCTTCATCTCGTCATTGATTTTACCAATGCGAGTATTCAGGCCTGCCAACTCATCTTCCAAATCGTTCACTTCAATAGGCAGTTCCCCACGTAGGGTCTCAATCTCATCAATTTTCGAATCTATGATTTGCAGTTTTGCTAGGGCTACTAGCTTTTCTTCTACGGTGAGTTCTTTCACTGCCATATTTAAACGTAGTTTATTGGGTTCGTGTTGACTTGGGTAAAATAGAGTGCAAAATTACTGAATTTTTTTTGCAAAATGGAATGTATAATCTCCGGTGTAAATTGTTCGCTTTCGTAGTGTCCTACATCAGCAATTACAATCTTATTCTCGGCATCGAAAAACTCGTGGTATTTAAAATCGCCAGTGATATAAACCTCTGCGCCGGCCCTAATGGCGTCTTGCAACAAAAAGCTTCCCGAACCGCCGCACCAAGCCACTTTGATTACGGGTTTGCCCAACAAAGCCGTATGCCTAATCATCGGGGTGTTTAGGTGCTGCTTAATGTGCTGCAAAAAAGTTACCTCATCAACGGGGCTAGCCAACTCGCCCACCATGCCGGCGCCTACTTGTGCATTTTCATTTTCGAGCATAAAAATATCGTAGGCCACCTCTTCGTAAGGGTGGGCCTCCTTCAAAGCATTAATCACTTTCCCCTCTAAATGAGATGGAAAAATGGTTTCTATTCTGGTCTCGGGCTCTAGGTGGCGCTCGCCTATATTACCCACGTGCGGGTTGGTGGCTTGGCTACCCTTAAATGTACCTGTACCAGTTAGGTTAAAACTAGTCTCGCTATACTCCCCAATATGGCCCGCACCAGCTGCAAAGAGCGCATTGCGCACCTTATCGGCATCGGCATGTGGCACAAAAGTTACCAGCTTGCGCAGCAGGTGTCGCTTGGATGATAATATTTGTAAGTTTTGCAGGCCCAACTTCTCCCCTATTTTGGCATTTACGCCATTGTGTAAATGGTCGAGGTTGGTGTGGATGGCATATATAGCCACATCATTTTTAATGGCTTTAATAACGGTGCGCTCCACGTAGTTGCGACCATTGAATTTCTTCAAACCTTTAAACACTATGGGGTGGTGCGCTATTACCAAATTGCAGCCCTTTTCAATGGCCTCATCAATAACCGCCTCGGTGCTATCTAGGCAGAGCATTACACCCGTTACTTCCGTATCAGGGTTGCCTACTATTAGCCCACAATTATCATAACCCTCCTGATAGCTCAGCGGGGCTATGCTTTCAAGGTGTTGGGTTATGTGTTTTATTTGGGTCAAAATCTCAATTTGGAAATTTGAAAGTGTGCTAATTTGAAAATTTTAAAAACTAGTATTCAAGGGAGAAATCAATAATTCATTTCCAAATTTTCAAATTTTCTCATTTTCAAATTAACTCAAAAGCGCTGCTTTCGTTTCCTCCAGCATTTGCGCTACACGCTCAGGCGTTGCCGCTTCGGCGTATACGCGCAATACCGGCTCAGTGCCGCTTGGGCGAATCATAATGGTTTCGTCGTCGCCCAGGTAGTATTTAAATCCATCTAAATCTTCCAAACCAGTTATCGGAGAACCAGCAAAAGCCTTGTAAAAGCTATTTTGACAATTGCTGATGATACTCTGTTTCTTCTCTTCAGTAAGGTGCAAATCGTAGCGGTTGTATGAGAACGGCCCAACCACAGCATATACTTCTTGTATCAGCTCAGTTAGTTTTTTGCCAGTTTTGGCCATATATTCCAGTAGCACCAAACCATCCCAAATGCCGTCGCGTTCTGGTATGTGGCCCTTCACAGCTATACCGCCCGATTCTTCGCCACCAACCAACACGTCTTCCTTCACCATAATTTCGCTTATGTACTTAAAGCCGATTTTGGTTACTTCCACTTCCAAACCATAGGCCTTACACAGCTTTTTGATTTTGTTGGATACCGAGAAAGCAATTACTACTTTCCCGTTCAAGCCTTTGTACTTGTGCAGATAGTGCACCAACAACAACAATATATGGTGCGAATCGACAAACTCGCCGTTCTCGTCGTACATACCAATGCGGTCGGCATCGCCATCAGTGGCAAGTCCTGCATCAATAGATACGTCAGATTTAATTAAATCAGATAGTTCTTGCAAGTTGCGGTGCAATGGTTCTGGCGCACGGCCATGGAAACCAGGGTTATAATCGCAGTGCAACAAGGCCGCATTGGGCAGCAAGCGGCGTATTACGTTCTGCCCGGCGCCGTACATAGCATCGTAAGCCAATGATATGCCAGAGTCTTCAATTGCCTTAAAATCAAAGTTGGCTTTTACATGGTCGATGTACATATCTTCCAAGTTAATCCACTCCAACAGGCCTTGCTTCTCCAAGCTTGCTAGGTCGCCTTTTATCTCGGGTGCTGTGTCGGGTATCAAATCTTCCACTTCGGCAATTACGGCTGGGCTACTTGGGCCGCCTGCATTGCTTTTTAGTTTAAAACCATTGTAGCTTGGTGGGTTGTGGCTGGCAGTAATTATCACGCCAATATCGGTACCCAATTTGTTCGCACCAAAAGATATCATAGGGGTGCTCACAAAGCCTTTGGCCATTTTTACTTTAATGCCATGAGCCGCAACTACCAAGGCAGTGGTTTCGGCAAACAACTCACCACCAAAGCGGCAATCGTGGCCCAATACAATGGCGTTGTGCGTGTTATGTTGTTTTACCCATAGGGCGGTAGCCTCTGCTACGCGCGCTACGTTTTCAACGGTATAGTCTTTTGCAATAATAGCTCTCCAGCCGTCGGTACCGAATTTTATCTTGCTCATGTTTGGTTTGTCGTCTTTTGTAGTAATGGAGCGTAAAAATAAAACAATTAGTCCACGGTCCATAGTCGATAGTCCATGGATATTGATTTGTTAAAGGATTGGATTAGGTTGATATAAAATATTGGCGTTGCTAAAAGGATAGTTAAACGGGAAAACAAACAACGTCACCCAATTTTAAATTTTCAATTTTGAATTTTTAATCCCTTCATAAAGCCACACGTTCATCAACAGAAGCAGTAGCGAGTACATGGTATCTTCGATGGGAATGGTATAGAGGCGGATGCCTAAGTTGTGGGCATTATTGTACCAAACCACGGGCAGGCTGGTAAGTATACCATTAACGATAAGAAACGGCACCAACGAAACAAAATAGGCCAAATAAAACCAGCCCATCCATTTTACTTTAAAAACGAACTGCGCCAGCACTAACAATGCTGCCGCCAGCAAAAACGTAACGGACGTGTACAATGCCCCAATATGAAACAAGGCTATTATTGGCAGCGTTATCGCCAACACCGCTGAAATATACGGTGCTGCGGGTTTCAAATAATCTTTAGGAATATAATAGCGAAAGCACTGGTAGATAAAAATACAGGCAAAAGGCACCACCACAAAAAATAGCATCTCCTCAAGGGGTAGGTTGGCTATGTTGATGCCGAGTAAGTATTGCTGATTGAAGCCCCAAACCCCCCAAGCCGTAAAAAAGTAATCCCAAACCAGAAAGAATGCAGCCACCGGCAGCATAGCCATAAAAAAGGCTGGCCAATATTGTACAAACCTCACGCGCTTATCAAACGATAGCACCAACGGAAAAAAGGTAGTGAAAATAATGAGGTAGAAATAAACGGGCATAAGAATGTACGAAGTACGATTTACGATGTACGATTTAACAACATGAAATTTACTACTTCAATTTTGCTAATCTAATTAAAATGATCAGTGCGCTACTCCATAAATTGAACTTAAAAAATCACTTGCCAATTTTCAAATTTACAAGATATTGAGACTGCTTTTTACATAGGTTTTAACGAGCAATCCAATTTTTCGCCTATCAGACACTCTTATTCGCTCGCTCTTTACTACCTCGGCTGCTGATTGCTTTATTTTGTTGAATAACGAAATATAGTATATGTAGGCCAAGTAAACGCC
>CAIOSU010000404.1 GCA_903861055.1 uncultured bacterium | reverse complement strand
GTCCTGAATCGTCGGTCATGGGTTGTTGCCCTGCCGATGTGGTGTCGAGAATAGATAAACGAGCATGGCCAAGGGCTACGTTCTCGTCGGCAAAGTAGTCTTGGCAGTCAGGCCCACGAAGGTTTAGCGCTTTAAGGGTTTGCTGCACACTCGTAATATCGATGTCGCGCAACCCATTTTTTCTGATGATACCTGATAAACCGCACATAGTGCAAAGGTAAGTGCTTATGAATTAGTATTTTTACAGGAGGCAACAAAATGACGACCCTAGACCTATTTTTAGCTCCGATATACTTAATTGTGATATATGCCCTTGCGTATAGCCACAAAAACAAGCACTATAAAGGTCATCCTTTAGAGCCCTACTTTATTCCAGGCCTTACCATTAAAATAGTTGGAGCCATTTTGTTTGGCATGGTATACCAATTTTATTACCGTGGCGGCGATACTTTTTGGTTTTACCAAGGCATAGAAGTTATTTTTGCCACTTTTTTAGAAGACCCAGCAGCGGCTGTGCAAATTTTGTTTCTAAATGCTTGGGAATGGACACCCGATACGGCCCAATACACCGGTAAAATATGGTGGTTTAAAGACGATAACTCTTTCATGGTTATTAAATTAGGTGGTCTGTTTAGTTTGTTCAGTTTTGGTAGTTATGCTATCATTTCCATCTTTTTTGCGCTTTTCTCGTTTTGGGGAATGTGGAAACTGCTCAAGGTGTTTTACGATCGGATACCAGAACTACATAAGCAGTTTGCTATAGCCATATTGTTTGTGCCATCGGTATTTTTTTGGGGCTCGGGCATTATGAAGGATACGATGATGATTGGCTCAATGGGGCTGGTGGTCTACTCTTTCTACATGATCTTTTACAAAAAAGAAAAGCGTATTAAGTATTACATCGCGCTCATTCTGTTTTCGTATATCATGCTTAAAATTCGGTCGTTCGTATTTTTTACGTTGGCCCCAACATTGTTGCTTAGCTTGTATGTATTATACAGCAGTAGGATAAAAAGCGCTGCCGTGCGCACCGTTGTGGCTCCATTTTTATTGGGTATTATGGCTATCGGTTCTATAGGGGTGATAAGCCTAACCTCAAACGTAAATGCCCGCTATAGCTTAGAAACGCTCGAAAAAAGGGCATATGATACCCAATGGTGGCACAATAAAGTACAGGAACTTGAGGGAGACAAAGGTTCGGGCTACTCATTGGGCGAGGCTACCACCTCAATACCAGGTTTGGCCGCGCGTTTTCCGTTGGCGGTAAACGTTACCCTTTTTAGGCCTTATGTATGGGAAATAAATGGCCCTATAATGCTTCAAGCTGCATTGGAAAGCATCGTGGTTTTCTTTATTACACTCATTACCTTGTTTAAGGTAGGGCCAGGCGGTTTTGTGCGATATTCGCTCAAAGACCCCATATTGGCTTTTGCCTTGTCGTTTGGTATTCTTTATGCCTTTGGGGTAGGGGTTACTAGTAACAACTTTGGCGCATTGGTGCGGTACAAAATACCAGCAATACCTCTGTATTTATGTGCTTTGTATATACTGCGCTACTATGCAGCAAACAAAGACAAAAAATTGCCAGAATTGGATAAAACCGAGAATTGACCTTCTATTTTTTGTCGGGCGGCTGCACCCATTTGTACCCTTAATGTTTCATCGGAAATGAGTTTTCGCATTGCCAGTTCCCAGGTTTCGGGGGTGCTGCACAAAAAGCCATCTTTGCCATCGGTTACAATGCGAGTGTTTACGCCCACTGGCGATATTATTGCCGGCATGCCTAAGCTCATGTATTGCAAAGCCTTGAAACCACATTTGCCTTTTGCCCATTTATCATCGGTTAGTGGCATCACCCCAAAGTTGAATTTTAGCAAATCGGCAATTTCAGTATCCTTTTGCCACGGTACATATACCATCGATTCAAGCTCAAAGTCAGGTTTGCGGTTACTGATTACCCTGAACTCGAAATCCAGTTCTTGCTCAAGTTTCCTCAAAACGGGCACTAAGTCATCTAAATAGTCAACCGTTGAGTGTGTGCCCGTCCAGCCTATTACAACTTTTGGGGTATGTTGGTTTTTAATCCGATTGTGGTGGTTTTCGGTATCAATGGTTGTGGGGTTTAGTACCACATTGGTATTGAATTGGCGAGCATGGTCGCACAGGTACTCGTTTCCGCACGATACTTTGTGGGCCCACTTGCAAATACTATCAACCTTTTGGTGCCATTTAAGGCCAGCGGCTATTTTGTTGTGCTCTGATGTATTGGCAAGCCAGATAGCATCATCAAAATCATAGATGATTTTAGCGCCCAACACTTTGGCCATAAACCACTCAAATATTGGCGGCCCAATGGGTGTTGCTTCACGGTGAAGAAACACGTAATCAAACTTCCGCACCCGGAACATCAATAGCTTCCGCCGCATAAAACCGCCTAGTATGCCCATCACTTTAGCAAGTTTATGGCCGGGCTTATAAAGTATCTGCCAGGTTTTGTCGTCCAGAAACGGGGCTATTTCGTATTCGTGGCCTGCTTTGGACAATGCTGGGTAATACTGCTCAAACCGGAACCGTTGCGAGGGGGCCTCGCCGTGCGGATAGGGTACTATGAACAGTATTTTCATTTCAATAAAGCTTGGTAAAATGATTTATATCGCAATACGCCTTGCTCCAGGTCGTAATAGTCGTAGGCATACTTGCGCAATAAATCGGGGTTGGGGGTTTTAGCAAGCAAAGCCTTCAACGCCACTTGGTATCCTGCCGCATCGGCTTGGGGTATTAACGCACCGCCTTCTGAGTAAGTTTCAATTAGGTAATCCAAATCGCCAACGCCGCTCAATGCCACCGCAGGCAGCCCACAGGCCCAGTATTCGCCCAATTTGGTTGGGCTGCGGCCAATTACGCTATAGGTGGGCTTGTATACAATAGTACCTATATCGCCTGCCATTAAGTAACGATACACACCGTTATAGTTAGCGCTGGCCAATCGTACTTTATCAAGCGGTATGTTAAACAAAGCCAACTCGGCATCCAATACACTTCTATCGGTTCGGCTCAACACCAGCAGTATTGCACTTGGCTCTAGCAAAAGCATTTCTCTGAATATCTCCAGCAATATATCGGTGCCATAGTTGCCTCCCAGCGAACCGCTATAAAGTAGCACTTTGGCATTGCTTGGTATATTCAGTTCATTTCTGACTTCGTTTCGGGTTGTCTCGCTAAATGGCGGAAACACACTAAAATCGACGCAAGTTGGTATTACTCCAATTTGTTCTTTCTTTTTGTAGCCTAGTCTTTCGGCTTCTACTTGCCCCGCTACTGTGAGTGATATGGAGTAGTCGCTATCTTGAAAAAACTTACGCTCTAGATGTTTATAGTATTTGTATACGGGTTTGTATACTGGCGAATTCCACAATCCGCTTTCCAGCTTCTCATCGGGCCACCAACCACGCATATCAAAAATGAATTTGCTACCGTACTTCTTTTTGCAGCGGCGACCTAGTATAGGGGTTATGTAGCCGCGGCAATGCACAATATCAAAGTGACCGTATTGCTTATATAGCGCCTGTATTTTGCTCCATCCGGCACTAATGTCTTTCAAGGTACTTAGTACAGGTGGGCTTTTGGTGTAAGGCAATGAATGCCAAGTAACGTCATATCCCTCAAGTGATTTAAGTACGGCGTCTTTGCCTTTGGCATACAAATCAGGCTTATCGAAGCTTAATATATGCGACGAAAATCCTTGCTGGGATAGCTTTCGTTGATAGCTCAATACCTGCGACTGGCCCAATGGGTCTGTCATGCCATCGTATGAAAGGTACAGTACCCTTGGTTTAGCGCTCATTGTACCAATTGATGAATTGCTTTAGCCCTTCTTGTAAAGTGGTATTAGGCTGATAGCCAAATAGCTGTTGTGCTTTAGTAATGTCGGCATAGGTAATGTCTACATCGCCAGGCTGCATAGGCATGGGTATAATGTTTGGTTGAGCGCCCACGCTTTCATAAATAGCATCTATTAAATCTTTCAACTTCACTGGGCCATTATTGCCAAGGTTTACAATGTCGTATACCTTATTGTGGGTCATGAGATATTGCATGGCCTTCATAAAACCATCAACGGTATCGGCTACAAAGGTATAATCGCGGGCAGTGCTGCCATCGCCATACATAGTAATAGGTTGGCCAGCTTTTATCATTTTCACGAACTTATGTATCGCCAAGTCGGGCCTTTGGCGCGGACCATAAACCGTAAACAAGCGTAAGTTCAACACATCGAAACCATACAAATGGTGGTAGCTGTAGTTCATTAGTTCGCAACTGCGCTTGGTAAACGCATATGGCGATATTTGCTCATCTACGCTATCGGTCTCGGCAAAGGGTATCTTCTTATTGTTGCCATAAACTGATGAGGAAGAGGCAAAGAGCATTTTGTTGATGCCCTTGGTGCGCATCCACTCCAATAAGTTATTGGTGGCCGTAATGTTGGTGTTTATGTAAGCTACTGGCGCTTTGAGGCTGGGTAATACGCCTGCTTTGGCCGCCAAATGAATGATTACATCGGCTTTTGCATCCATGGCCATTACGGCATCGGTATCGGCAAGGTCAAGTTCAATGAAGGTAAAATTGGCATGAGGCAACAATAACTGCAAATTCGCCACTTTGGCTGCACGTGGGTAAAAATCGTCAAAGTTATCAATACCAGTTACCGCATGGCCTTCGGCCAACAAACGCTCCGTAAGATGAGAGCCAATAAATCCTGCGCAACCGGTAAGTAGAACGTTATACATGGGCTTAATTCTGGTTTTTCTCCCACCAGCGATGAAGTATTATGGTGAGCCAAACACGGTTGTAAAGATAATCTTTGCCCGATAAATATTGTGCTACCAATGTTTTAACCGCCTCTGGCTGCATCAATCCGGCCTTTTTAATCAAATCGGGGTGGGTATATTGGTCAATCAAATGCCTCAACTCTTTTTTCAACCATTGATTTATCGGCATACCAAAACCCCACTTGGGTCTATCAAAATATTCCTTCGGTACATAATCGTAAAGTACTTGTTTCAGCAGGTACTTTAGGTTGCCGTCCTTCATTTTTAGGCTTGGGTGTACGTTTAGAGCAAACTCCACCAAACGGTAATCCAGCAGCGGCACACGGCTTTCTAGGCTGTAGCGCATACTGGCGCGGTCAACCTTTACCAGCAAATCATCAGGTAAATAGTAGCGCATATCAAACACCGCTTGCTCTTCGGCTGGGCTAAGGGTGCGGCCAGTTACATGGTTGTTTTCATCCAACCTTATTTGGCTCTTTTTGTTGAAATCGGCCGTAAAGTATGGCCCAAAATCACCCTCGCTAAAATAATATTGCTCTTGGCTGAAAATGTGCGATTTTAAACGTGCTTTATCCGTGTACTTAAACATTAAGGCAGCCCGCTGTTTGCGGTTGTCGCCCATGCTAAGTGCAGCGGCTATTGGTGCACGGAAAGCGCTCACCAATGGGTTGTTGAGTCTTTGGGCCCAATTGTAAAAGCCATAGCCCATGTAAGTTTCATCGCCACCATCGCCGCTCAGGGTCATGGTTACGTGTTGGCGGGCCAGTTTGCTTACCAACATGGTTGGCACCGAAGATGAATCGGCAAACGGTTCGTCATACACATCAATTACGTCCTCAAATAGGTCAATGGCCTCCTGGTAGCTTACGGTAAATTCGTGGTGCTTGGTGCCCAAGTACTTGGCCACTTTACGGGCATGTTCGGCCTCATTAAAGCTCGATTCTTTAAAACCGATAGAGAACGTATTTACCGGTTCGCTGCTGATGCTCTGCGCTACTGCAGTTACTAGGCTGCTATCAATTCCACCACTTAAAAAGGTACCGAAAGGCACATCGGCAATCAAGCGGTATTGCACGGCACTAGTCACCAGTTCTTTCAATTTGGCTTTGGCTTCGGCCTCGTGGGTTATTACCTGCGGTGTTATCTTTTCGTTAACCTGCCAATAAGGTTTTAGCACAAGTTTGTTGGTGCCATCTATCAGGCCCGTATACCCCTGAGGAAACTTCTTTATCTCCGTATAAATGGAGTTGGGTGTGGGCACGTAGCCCAAGTATAAGAACTCTTTTACTGAGTTATAATCAACGGTTAGCTTGTTTTTTACCTCTGGCAAAGCGGTTAGTGCTTTCAGTTCCGAAGCAAAGACAAAAATGCCATCGTGATGGTAATAATATATTGGTTTGATGCCCAACCTATCGCGGCAAAGGAAAACGGTGTTCTCCAGTGTATCGTATATGGCAAGGGCAAACATGCCGTTCATTCGGCTCACAAACGCTGGCCCCCATTGGGCGTATGCCTCAAGTATTACTTCGGTATCTCCGTGTGTTTTTAGGGTAACGTTTAGGTCCTTCGCAATCTCTTGGAAATTGTATACTTCTCCGTTAAAAATGATTACATACCGTCCATCGGCGCTATACATGGGCTGGTTGGCCCCAGTTGATAGGTCGATGATGCTTAAGCGCCTATGGCCCAAGCCTGTATGCCCATTATAGAAAAATCCATCGGCATCGGGCCCGCGGTGGCGCAAGGTGGTAGTCATGGCTACCAGCTCATCCTTAGAAATGTGTTTACCCGAAGTAAAAAAACCCGCTATGCCGCACATACCGCAAAGATAGTGGAAATTGTTACGGGTTGGGAGTTATAAGGTTACGAGTTGATATTGAAAAGTTGGAGGCGACCTGCTCAGTTTGGTAGTTGCGCAATTGCAAAGTATCATTACCTTTACGAAGATAAAGTACGTCGCAAAAAATCAGATAGTTGCTAATGCAAGAAGAAGTAAAAAAGCTTTACAACGAGCTTGAAACCTGCACTAACAATGATGAACGCCTGCGTATCATGTTTGACATTGCTACCAATTTGCTCAATTTC
>CAIOSU010000403.1 GCA_903861055.1 uncultured bacterium | reverse complement strand
GTGTACGAAACTTGTTGTACATCGGGAAATGGTCAAAAACAAAGTAGTTGAATGCAGGAAAGTTTTTACCCCAAGCCAACATTATTGCAAGTATTGCCACACCCAACATCGCCCACTTGTATGGATGCTTAATAACAAACATGCCCAACACAAACAAAAAGCACACAATAGCACCAAAATAAATTGGGCCTGATGTAAACGGCTGTTCGCCCCAGTATAGTTCGCTTCCGGCTACTTGATTAGCAACCTTATCGGCTTCTTTTGCAGGGTAACCATTTTGCTTAAGTAAGGCTACCATTTTTTTATGCGACTCAGTGCCCTCGTAACTTCCCGAACTACCACCACCCATAAAGTTGGGTATAAGTATGGTCATGGTCTCGTCAATACCTTGGCTCCAGTTGAAGGCATAATCCTTGGTCAAACCGCCTTGTTTATCTTCCGGCTTTACGTTCGACAACTCTGATTTCCCGCCCCTTATGGTAGCGTGGCTATACTCGTAAGTGCCCCATATTTGTGCGGTGTTGCTCCCTACTGCCAATACCGTAGCAAAAGCGAGCGCTGCCGTAGCTTTCAAAAACATAGGCATAGCCTTTTTAACAATGGCATGTTCAACAAAAAATAAGGCCAATATTGCGCCTGCAATTAAGGTATAGTAGGTTATTTGTATGTGCCCAGCCCTTAGCTGTATAGCCAAGAAAAAGCCAGTTAGTAAGGCTCCTGCTAGCCACTTGCCCTGGTAGGCTATAATTATGCCTGCCAAAATTGGCGCCATAAAAGCCATAGCCAGCACCTTGTTTAAGTGGCCAGCTTCAATGCTTATCATGTTAAAAGAAGCAAAGGCAAAAGCCACCGCACCGGCTGTACTTATCCAAACGTTTTTGGTAAGGGGATATAAGGCTAAATAAACCCCTGTCATTAAAAAGAAGAGGATGTTGGTTTCGTTAACAAACAAATCGCTGACGAAAACATACAACTGCCCAACCAAATTGCTCGGGTAGCCAAGCCAAATTTGCACGCTTGGCATACCACTAAACATGGAGTTGGTCCAAAGCGTTTGATTGCCAGTTTTATCTACATACTCGGTTATCTCGTGTTGCTGACCCATTGCTTGCGTATAATCGTGCTGAGCCAGCACGGAGCCCTGCAACAGCGGCAGCAAATAAACATAAGCAAGCACTACAAAAATAAGCAGCGCTGCCAGATGGGGTAAAATATTGGCTTTTAAATCGTTCGTTTTCATTAGGGCCTCTTTATGAGAAAATAAAAGTAGTAAAATATGTACGAAGTACACGAGGTACCCTGTACAAATGAGGTTAAATTAATAAAATACGAAGCTAAGGAACGCAGCGTAATCAATTAAGTTCATCTAATCTTTTGCCCTTTAGAACATAAATCTGGGTCTTTTTTGTGAAAATAGTCTTGTGTCTTGTGTCTAGTATCTTGTGTCTAAATAACTACCTTTGCCCCCGAAACCGCCCTTTGTATGGAACCCCGTGAAATGATATTGGTGCTTGGTGCTAATGGACAGATTGGTACTGAATTGGTAACGGCCTTGCGCGCAAAATATGGAGCCACCAGCGTTATCGCTTCAGACATACGCCAAGCCAGAGACAATAGTAACGGACCGTTTGAGCTGCTGGACATTATGAATCCTGTAGCGGTAAACGAGGCGTTTGCGAAACATAAAGTAACCCAAGTTTACCATCTCGCTGCCATTCTATCGGCAACTGGCGAACAAAACCCTAGGTTAGCTTGGCAAGTAAATATGGATGGCTTGCTGAACGTGCTTGAAGCAAGTGTGCAGTTTGGCGTAAAAAAGGTTTTTTGGCCAAGCTCCATTGCCGTGTTTGGTAACCACAGTAAAAAACGCTTAACACCACAATACGCTGTTACCGACCCTGATACCATTTACGGCATTAGTAAATTGGCCGGTGAGCGCTGGTGCAACTATTACTATCGCACTCGTGGGCTCGATGTGCGCAGCTTACGTTACCCAGGGCTTATCAGTTATGGCAGCAAACCTGGCGGCGGCACTACCGACTATGCTGTGGAGATATTTTACGAGGCTAAGGCGCACGGACAATATACTTGTTTCTTGAAAGAAGACCAGCGCTTACCAATGATGTATATGCCCGATGCCATTAAAGCCACCTTAGCACTCATGGAGGCAGATGGCGATAAATTGCGCATTAGGTCAAGCTATAATGTATCAAGCTTATCGTTTACGCCTGCTGAGCTTGCAAATGCTATTAAAGTGCAATTGCCGTTGTTTGCAGTAAACTATGCCCCTGACTTTAGGCAGGTTATAGCCGAAACTTGGCCCGGAAGTATAGATGACAACTATGCCAGACTTGATTGGGGCTGGGAACCAGATTATGACTTGCAAGCTATGGTGGCAGATATGCTAGTGCATATACCGAACTAATAGGGCGTATTAAGCTTTAAGCAGACGCTGGCGCAACGCTTCGTACAATACCATACCAGCTGCAACCGACACGTTTAGCGACTCTGTGATGCCTACCATAGGTATTTTGAAACTATCATCGGCCATGCTTGCCAAACGGCCACTTACGCCCTCGCCTTCAGAGCCCATAATTACGGCTAGCGGAATGCTAAAATCTATTTCGTGTAGGTTTTTACTGGCTTCCATTTCGCTTACCAATATTTGCAGGCCATTCAATTTTAACAATTCAACAGCATCTTCCAAACGATTGACTTTACAAACTGGCAAAGTAGTAAGTGCACCTGCCGAAGCTTTGATGGCATCGGCATGTATAAGCGCACCGCCAGTAGCTGGTACTATTATAGCAGAAGCACCAAAACACTCTGCAGTGCGAGCTATGGCGCCAAAATTGCGCACATCGGTTACCCTATCGAGCAAAACAAACAGCGGTACTTTATTCTCGTCGTAGCAGTGATCCAAAATATCCTGCACATCATAATATTGAATTAAAGAGCCAAAACCAATCATACCTTGATGGTTTTTGCGCGTAACACTGTTTAGCTTTTGATGCGGCACATATTGCACAGGTATACTTGCTTGCCGGGCAAGCGCAGCCACCTCCTTCAACTCTGCATTTGAAGTGCCGTTTTGCAGCAAAATTTTCTCAAACTCCTTACCTGCCCTCAAAGCTTCCAACAATGGATGCTTACCGTATATTAGGTTCTCCTCTCTCATACTCTTTTGTAGTAAAAAAAGCCCTCCGCTATGGGAGGGCTTTTTATTTGTTTAAAATGCACCCATTCCTTGTAGCTGCATCAATTTTTCACTTATCTCCTCTACCAGCTCGCTATCTTGGTTATTGGTGGCAATGCGCCTCAACTCAGATACTATTGCAATAGATTGATCAGAATCGCGCTTATAGCCTGGCTCAAAGTCTTTCACATCCTGCAGGTAAGCATATTCTTCCATGGTGTGGTCAAGCACTTTGCGCATTAATAATTGCGCTTGTTCTTTAGCTCCTGCCTTATAGTAAATGTCAGGGTAGCGAAGCATAAACACATTATATGGCAATGTTTCTTCTGGCATTACCTTGAGGCTCTCGTCTAGCACTTTAATAGCTTCAGCCTTTTTATTGGATGCAATTAAATCTTCCGCCAACCTGCCAAAGTTACTGCGCAAGTTCATGGTCATCCGATTAATGTTCTCATCCAGATAAATCCATTGTGGCACTTCAATTTTGAGCTTAGTACCAACAGCCACTTCATCTGTGGCAAGCTTGTTATAGGCTTTCAATTGGGCTACCGTTTGGTTGTGCTTATAGGCAACAGTTGCCAAAGTTTCGCCGCTAGTTAAAGTGTAATCAATTACCTTTTTGCGCTCAATACCTCCCCAACGGAATTTGGTCATGGCATTTTCATACATCATGTTTTGAGCTATGTAGCCGTTGCCGCCGTTTGCGCTCTCCACAGGCACTATACGGTACGCCAATCCTTCCAATTGGAAATATTTATCTAAACCAAGGTAAGCATCTGGGCTTACCGAAACCGCAAAGTAAATTGGGCGTTCCCAAAGATTTGACGCAACAATATCCAAGGTAACCAAGTCATTTTTTAACAAATTGCTCTTGTCGCCCAACGACCACCTGAGCTGGTCTGCTATTCGGTCATAATACTCTGCTGGAACAATGCCGTTGGCAACTACCTTTTCTTTATCAACTGGCAAGTAAAAGTTTTTTACCGGAAACACCTCTACCATTTCGCCGCCTTGGGTGCGCAACTTATTGCCATCATTGGCAATATATCCTATTACATCGGCCAGTGGGTAATAGCTCTTCTGGTCAAATTTGCCCGTATCATAAAAACGAACCACATCGCGGGTATTGCCTCTGTACTTCTCCGGCGTCAACGATAGTTTTACCGCTGGTGCCTCGTTCATTTTATACTCCAATTGTTGCACATACCAGTCAACACCTAGCAGGCTAAGGTTCACTACCCTAATATCTGGTCGAATGTTTTCTACCTCCTGTGCATACCACAATGGGTATGTATCGTTATCGCCTTGGGTAAAAATGATGGCGTTAGGAGCACATGATTCAAGATAGTTGATGGCAAAATCCCTCGCCGTGTAGCGTCCTGAACGATCGTGATCATCCCAGTTTTGAGAAACCAATACCAATGGCACTGATAAACTAACCGCAAAAGACAATGACAGTGCCAATTTACTATTTAACTTACCGTTCTCGAGGGCCTTATAAATGGCCAACATACCAAAACCTATCCATAAACAGAAGGTAACAAAGGAGCCTACCAGGGTATAATCCCTTTCCCTAGGCTCAAAAGGTGGTGAGTTTAGGTAAATTACCTGAAGTACTCCAGTAAACAAGAACAGAACTAAAATAATAGAAAAGCCTTTCCAATCGCGCTTTGCATGATAATACATGCCAATCAATCCTAGCAAGAAAGGCAAAATGAAATATTTATTCATGCCAGCATTATCTTTCCTCCATTCGGGCAAATTCTCGGATGGCCCCACAATGCTGTTGTCAATAAAACCAATGCCAGTAATGGCTTTGCCTTCATTGTTATCAAAACGGCCTTGAATATCGTTCTGCCTGCCGGTAAAATTCCAGAAGAAATAGCGCAGGTACATAACCCCAACTTGGTACCTAAAAAAGAACGACATGTTGTCGCGTTGCGAAATCAAATCCTTCACTACCAGCGATCCAGTAGATGAAGATTGAGCAAAGTTTTGGGCTTGCTGGTAGGCCGACTGCCAACCTTGTTTCTCACTTGAAAATTCTTTAACAGTCTGTCCCGATTGGCGGTCAACAACTGCAAAATCAGGGTTAAGCATTGCCCTGTATGCCATTACGTGCCTATCATCGTTCCACGAGCCCATGCGAGGCATAAACATCATGTCCTTCTTATCAAATTTGTAGTCAACTTTCTTACCTATAATCTCATAGGTAACTTTACCCGTTTTTTTGTCTTCAATAGGAAAATAGCGGTTTCCTTTATCTTCTATCTCAGTTGGATATGCAGTATAATTAGGGCCATATACCAACGCACGGCTGCCATATTGCTCCCTGTTTAGGTAGCTTTCCAACATAAACACGTTATCAGGGTTGTTCATGTTAATAGGCGTATCGGCACCGGCACGAATAACTACAATTGTGTAAGTTGAGAAGCCAATCATGGTCATTAAAAAGCAAAGCATGGCAACATGCAATTTTGTCCTTGACATACCACCTATCAAACGGCCAGCAGCATTACCTTCTTTGGTTGCATATAAGCCTCCAACAATCAAAGCGGCCAAAATCAGCACAAAAATGCCGAAGCCAATACCTACCCCAAGGCCTAAACTATTAACTGCGAACAGCTCAAAAGACGCAATAATACTTATCAATCCACTAACGATGCCTTTGAAGAAAAAGCCAAGGATAACAAAGCCGATTACAAGCGAAACAAAAATACCAAGTGGTTTAGGGTTCTTATACTCCTTAAAGTAATATATCAAAGCCATCGGCGGTATGGCCAAGAAACTCAACAAATGCACTCCGCTCGACACGCCTAACAAGAAAAAGGTAAGCACCAACCACTTATCACGGTATTGGTCGTCTTCGCAACTTTCCCATTTCAACATGGTCCAAAAAACGAGCATCATAAAGAACAATGACATGGCATACACCTCGCCCTCAACAGCCGAAAACCAAATAGTATCGGTAAAGGTACAAGCTAAGCCAGCAATAGCACCAGTAGCTATAATGGCTATGGTTTGCATAGTAGTAGGCACATTGGCACCGGCCACAATTTTGCGGGCAAAATGGGTGGTTATCCAGAACAGGAACAATACCGAAAAGGCACTGGTCAAGCCCGAAAGGAAGTTAACGGTCCAAGCAATCCAATTGGGGTCATCGAAAGCAAACATGGTAGCCAAACGGCCCAGCAACAAGAACATAGGTGCGCCCGGTGGGTGAACCACTTGCAGTTTGTAAGCTCCTGATATAAACTCCCCGCAATCCCAAAAACTGGTGGTTGCTTCAAGGGTAAGTGTGTAGGTTATAAGGGCGACTAGGAAGACCAACCATCCGGCTATGTCGTTCGCCAGTTTATACTGTTTCATGAATGCGGTTTTATCAAGCCACCAAAAATAAGAAAATCATGTTAAAGGCAACTTGCATTAACATGTATTACACAATTATTAATAACAATTAACGGAATCCACCTTGGTTTGCCTTGTTTATTTGGTCGAGCAATTGCCTAGCCTGCGAAGCTCCTGGATTGATAGTCAATGCTTTGTTTAAATAATTTGCTGCCATGGTTAAGTTTGGCTTATTGCCCTGAGCGTAAGCCACGCCAATGTAATAATTTGATCCAAAATCGTCTGGATTAAGGCTCACAGAGTTATTAAGCGAATTAATTGCATTAGGCAAATCGCCTAGATTAAGGTAGCAGAAGCCCAAATCGCGGTACAAGTCTGCCTCACGGTTGCGAGTTTGCAGCGCTTTCACGAACAGCGGTGCGGCTTGGGCAAAAGCTTGTTTTCCCATCGCTTCATAGGCTGCCAGGTCAAAAGTATCTTGGCGCTTTAAAACTGCACAAAGGGGCGCACCGCCCGCTTTGGTGGTTATGATGGTTGACGAGGGCGGAAACAAATCGTTCTGCAACTCGTACGGGTTAATATAACCGTTGTAGAAAATGCCATAATCCCACGGCTTTTGCCATTTTTCGTAGTAGCGGATGTAGCGCACCTCAATATTTTCCTTATCCAAAATACCAAAGTAGGTTTGCGCTGGAAAAAAGCAGTTGGTACCTATCACTATCTTCTTAGGGCTCTGGGCCAATTTCTCTTTTTCGTATAATTCTAGGGAGGCTTCGCGCACCCCTAGCATCCAATAGTCGGTTTCGTAGTTTTTCCAGGCACTGCCAGTACCTCCGGCAAGCTCATTAAAATAAGCGTAGTAGTAAGGGTGGTTGCCTACCATCCAAATGGCGGGCAGCAACATCAATATGCCCATAGCGCCGCCAACAACATAAGGCGCCCATGTGGCTTTAAGAGTTCGCAGTAGTAGCTCCCAGCCGCTGGCCGCAAACACTATAAGCAAAGGATAAATAAACAGCACATGCCTCCAACCATTATAAACATTGGAGTTTTTGTAGAGAATATAGAATACTGGGAAT
Source organism: uncultured bacterium (assembly GCA_903861055.1). Classification (GTDB taxonomy): domain Bacteria; phylum Bacteroidota; class Bacteroidia; order Chitinophagales; family CAIOSU01; genus CAIOSU01. Next base: position 5,611 of record CAIOSU010000403.1, on the reverse strand, counting down.
AGTGTTACAAACAACAAAAAGGCCAACAGCTGCCAGTCTAGCTGTTTCAAATACTTCCAAACTAAAACAGCAAACAATAATAGCCCAAAATGTAAAAAATAAGGATTGGTGATAACAATATACTTAGGCAAGTAATACCAAGGTAACTCGGTTGACATTATTTGTCCTCCATCAAACAATTGAACAATGTTTACCTCATAGTTGGTGAGCAATGTCAACGCATCGAACGGAGCGGTAAGAGGATTACTCAAACCAAATGGCCAAAAGATTACTCCTAGAAAATAACCGGCCACGCTTATCAACGCCAAAGTACCGCTTACTTTCACGAGCTTCTTCATATCGAACCGTGGGTCCTTTTTGATAAAAGCATGGAAGAAATAATAAGCACCCGAAAAAAACAAGGTGTAAATTATAAGCAACAAACCACCTGCCCTTATATTGAGTGTAATGGCAATAGCAGCTACCAAACCAGCTACCACCTTCCAGTTAACCTCAGGCATGCCTTTAATAAAGCGTACTAAGAAATATACCGTCATTAAATATCCGAAAGCAAAAGGTATATCCTTGGGATTCATTAACGAGTGCCCAAAAAAGTTAGGCGAAAACGCTAGCAGCAGTGCCGTAAAAACCGCAGCCCGCCAAGCACCTGTAAGCTGAAAAGCCAACAAACCTGCAAACATGATACACAACACCCCCAGTAGCGCATTAAATATGTGCCTTACGTTTATGTAGCTCCAAGAAAACTCGTCTTTATTGCCAATAAGGTCATTAATTACTCCAGTGGTAAGCTCAAAAAAGCCACCATAATAGCGCAGTTTTTCGGGGTCGGGTACCCACTTATCAAAACCCATCTCTTTGCCTTTTACCTCGCCATATTGGGCCATCAAAGCCAATGACTCTTCATAGGTGCGATAAATGGAAGTATCCTCGCCCATGGTATAGTAGTACGCAACTATTGCCTTGCTCTTGGCTATTTGCCACCTATCGTCGGCGTTTATGCCGGTTGTGGTGCTCAATATGGGCATCAACAAGCCCAGCACGGCTATCAATATCCAAAATAGCCTTCTGAAAATCGGCTTTTCAGTTAATGGCTCAAGTGTTGCATTCGATGTTGGTTTCTTAGCGGTTGCCATACATTTCTTTTTTCCATTTAAACCTCACATATAAAGATATATTGAGTATTTGAAAGAACATCTTCACTGAGTCGCGCACCACCGATACTTTACTATTATCCCTCACATCCCAAACTACAGGCATTTCTGTAATCCTATATCCGAGCAATTGCGCTTTGTATAATATCTCTACATCGTGCGCCCAGCCCATTACCTTCATGCTATCAAACAACTTCTTGGCGATATCGGCTGGGTAAAGTTTAAAGCCACACTGGCTATCCTTTACGGTAAGCTCGCTAAACAGGCGAACATAAAAATTGAATATTATACCTATAAACTTACGACTCGGCTTTTCCTGTAGCTTTGACTGAGGGTGCGGACGAGAGCCGATATAAATTTCTTTATTGTCAAAATGGCCACCCAAGCTATCGCGCCATTTCTCCAATTGCAGCGGATGGGTGCTCATATCAGCATCCAAGGTAAGAATGTAATGGCCATTTGCAGCCAAAACGCCTTGCCTTAACGCGGCACCTTTGCCACCATTGGCAGCCGAAACAATTAACCGAAACTTGCCTTTGGCTTCTAGCTCCTTTAAAAATTTATCCTGCTGTATTTGAGCTACTGTGCTATCGGTACTGCCATCATCAACTACCAATACTTCGAAATTGAAAGTGTGGTGTTGCTCAAGTTCTTTTAATGCGGCAGTAAGTATATGTATGCGCTTTTCTTCATTATAGCAAGGTATTACCAAACTTACGTCTGGTCTTACATCCTTGTTCAATGTTGCGCTTCCCGACATGGATTAATGCTCTTTGTTTCCAATGAATACCCAATCGCCCCAAACCTTCTCGCAAATGGAGTTTTTCATTTGCATCATATTGGTCACCAGTGCCTTGTATGGGAAGAAACGCACATGTTCGTCAAGGGTATAATAAAAATACCTTTGGCAAGGCACTACCACTACCACTTGGTTTTTGGCTACTCGTTTCAATTCGCTTACCGATACTTCCAGATTGATAACGTGCTCAAGCGTGTGGTGACAGGTTACAATATCAAAATAATTGTCAGGGAAAGGAAGTTTCTCTAGGTTGCCCTGGTGGTAGGTGCCGCCTTCAATTTTTACGTCTTGCAACACATCGCAACCATGTATATCAAATCCTGCTTTCCGGGCTTTCTGAAGAAAATAGCCATTGCCACAACCTACATCTAGAAGCGTTTTAGAACCTTTATCCAACCGTTCGAGCATGTAATCAATGCTCTGCTCACTCAAATCGGTAACTCGGTCGGTAGCCAACGAATCGCGCTCTTGGTAAAAGCGTGCAAATTCTTCTTCAGTCCAATCAAACACGAGAGATTTGAACTCCATGTGCTTTTTAATGTTGTTCCCCTTAAACCAGATATAAAACAAAGGATACACAAAATACTTGTTATCCCTTATCAGGGGCGGCATACACTCGTCCATTAAAAAACGGATGGCATTTGTTACTTGTCTGTTCATAGGCTTCAACTGACGAAAATAACCCTAAATTCCCAGCCCCAAAAACTTATAAGAATAAAGTAACCCTTTATTGGCATCTTTTGGGTAAACAAATTTGGCCGCATCCTCATTTTTACAACCATAATATCCAGTTTTAGCTTACCACACACCTTGCCAATTGAACTTAAAAGCCTGTGAATTAATTGTTTGATAATAGCCCTAAAAATATTTCCTCAAAAACTGTTTCTAATTTTTAAGGAAATACTTACCTTTGTACCCGCTACCAATCATTGGTCTATGGTGTAATTGGTAACACGTCTGTTTTTGGTACAGAAGAGTCTAGGTTCGAGACCTAGTGGACCAACAAGAAGCCTTCCAGCAATGGGAGGCTTTTTTGTTTTCGGTACTTGGCCCTTTGGCAAACATTTTTAGATACAGCAACCTAGTTTTGCGTTATCTTAGCCCTACAAGAACTCCATTCTATGCGCAAGATTGAACATTTAGGTATAGCAGTAAAGGATTTAGCAGCTAGCAATGAGCTGTTTAGCAAGCTACTTAATGTGCCGCCATACAAAACCGAATCGGTGGAGAGCGAGGGCGTGAACACCGCTTTTTTTCAAATGGGAGATACCAAGATAGAGTTGCTAGAGGCTATCAACCCCGATAGCCCGATTGCCAAATTCATCGAGAAGCGCGGCGAAGGTATTCACCACATAGCCTTTGATGTTGCTGACATATATGCCGAAGTAGCACGCTTAAAAGCTGAAGGCTTTACGATACTAAACGAAACTCCAAAACCAGGTGCTGATAATAAGCTAGTCGTTTTCCTTCACCCCAAATCTACCAACGGGGTATTGATTGAGCTTTGCCAGGAAAAATAAAAAAGGCCGCACCAACTGGCACGGCCTTTTAATTATCTATTTTTTTATACAACTATCTAACCAATAAGCGCTTGCTTACTTGCTCTCCAGTTTCGAAGCTTATGGTTACTATATAACTTCCACTCTCCAAGTTAGACAATGAAATACGGTGATATTGTGGGTTGGTAATAGTGTTATTAGTCAATACCAAACGGCCAGTAATATCATAAACTTTCACGCCGCTCATGTTGTAACTACCATTAGCCAAGCTCAAGTTCAACTCAGTAGCCGCTGGGTTTGGATAAAGCGTAAGTGCAGCGTTTATAGCCGCTACATCGGCAATACCAATAATTACAACAGTATCAGCAGGGTCAGCAGTTTCCACAGCTACAGAATCAACATTGGCAAAAGCTTCCAAAGCACGCGGAATGAAGTAACCCATAACAGTGTCAATATAAAGCAACGCTTTAGTTTTAGTAGCAAACGGATTGGCACGTGAGCCAAAGCCAGATGCGCCGGCAGTAGCATTGTCAATATTCGGGTCAGCAGCATCATACCATGACCATGGCTCATAGCCATTAGTTGCGCCAGGGAAAGGGAACAGACCTTCGTTGCTGCTGCGGCTCTCGGCTACCGTAGTATACACATCGCTAAAAGGAACAGTAGGTTTAATTTTGTCTTGAATTCCTAATCCGTCGGCTTGTTTTGAAATGTCGAAGCCTCCGCTAACTTCTACTACCGATTGGCCTGTAGAGGAAACAATTACCACTGCTGTGCGGAATGGGGTTAGTGGGTCAGCCTCACCGTGGAATGATACGATAGGAGCTTCATCATCGTTAATCCAAGTTGTATCGCCAACTGCACCGCCCATATTCAACACAACTGCAGGAGCTGAAGAGTATCCAGGATTGTTCAACACGTTAAAACCTGACAAACCACCCTCGCCATAAAAACCACCAGTTACCGTTTGGTCAACAAATGAATTTCCATCACCATCCAAGAACTTCAACAATGAAATTTCAGAAGTTCTGTTTAATGAATTCACAGCCAAAGCCACATAACCACCAGAGTTGGTACCACCAACTACTACACGATATGGGTCAATGTTGTAGGTATTATCGGTGTCAGCATCTTTACGAAAGAAACGGATAGCAGCATGTGCATCTTGATTTGCACGGTAAACGGCATTAATAATTGATTTTGCACGCTCCACGTCGCTAGCACCAAATGGGTTCCAACCGATGCGGTAGCTAATAGCCGCAGCAACAAAACCACGTTTAGCTAATTGAGTACAAATTTCAACTACTGAACTATCGCGGTTATTACCAAACGGCAATGTGTTCAAGCCTTTCGGCAAAAAGCTGCCAGGGTGCATAAAAATGACAACTGGCCTAGCATTATCATAAAAAGTACCACCTACAGTATCGTCAGCTGGTTCGTATACGTCCATTGTCAAATCGGCCAATGCAGGCGAACCAGACAAGAAGGAATAGTTCTCGGCGTATTTCACGTTAGCAGAAATAGTCACATCCGAAAACACTTCATCAAGGTATCGGGTTTGAGCCGACATGCTGCCTATAGTAAACAGCGTAATAAAAAGGGTAAAAATGTTGCGTTTCATAATTGAGGTTTTTGGGTTCTTTTTTTATAGCAGTATAAATATAAGCTACTTTAGGCGGTAATAATAAAATTATGCATTATAAAATATCACATTAAATTTTGTCAAACTCAAACACAATTGAAACATATCCTAACCTTCCAATCTCAGGTCCACCATATGTTTGGGCTCTTTTGTTATTAAACAAGTTGGTAGCACCCACCTTAAAGGTTGTATACCATTTAGGAATACGATAATTTATTTGTGCATCCACCATATCGTAAGTTGGTATAAAACCTGTAAACTGCGGCGAGCCCTCGAACAAGAAACCCTGCACCCACTTATAGTTTATGTTAAAGCCCCAGTTTTTGATAGTCTTGTTACAAAATTTGTTTTCAAGTTTGATTTGAGCATTGCATGACAATGAAAATCATGATGGTCAGTGTGATCAAAGTTTGATTTGAGCTCTGCATTGAAAATCTTGATGGCCAGTGTGATCAAAGTTTGATTTGAGCTCTGTATTGAAAATCTTGATGGCCAGTGTAATCAAAGTTTGAGTTGAGCT
>CAIOSU010000402.1 GCA_903861055.1 uncultured bacterium | reverse complement strand
TGCTTTCCATTTCTTTAACTAACAGCCCGCTGCCAAGTATATTGGGCAAATGGGATACTGGCCGAGGTGGAATAATTGAGATTTCTGTATCAGGCGAAAGGCTATATGGCAAACTGGTATCATCGAGAGAGCCAGAAAGATTGGATACCAAAAATCCGGACCCTGCACTGCGAAGCGAAAATTTAGTAGGGCATAACATACTTATTGGCTTCAAGCTTGGCAAAGACGACGTTTGGAAAGATGGTAAAATATATAACCCTGAAGATGGTAGATTGTACGATGCCAAACTTACTTTAAAAGGTGATGAACTAAAGGTGAGAGGATTTAAAGGTGTTGCCTTATTTGGCAAAACCGTGGTGTGGGTACGGGTAAACTAAACCCTCAATACTGCACAATACAACCTTCATAAAAAATGGCCACCGTCAATTGACGGTGGCCATTTTAAAAGGAACAATTTATCGTTAGTTACTAGTTACTATTCACTAACAACTAGTAACTAATTACTGCTTCTCAGGCTTAGGCAACAACACCTTGCGGCTTAAACGGTATTTGCCCGTTTTAGGATCTACATCCTGTAGCTTAACCTTAATCTTATCGCCTTCTTTCAACACACCTTCTAGGCTATCAAGGCGCTCCCAGCTAACCTCAGAGATATGCAACAAACCTTGTTTGCCAGGCATAAACTCAACAAACGCACCGTATGGCATAATTGATTTAATGGCACCTTCGTATACATCGCCAATTTCTGGCACAGCAGCAATGGCACGGATACGGGCAATAGCCGCATCAATACTTTCTTTATTGTCGGCACTAATGTCGATAACACCTTTGTCGCCAACCTCTTCCAATACGATAACGGTACCGGTTTCGCGTTGTATCTCTTGTATCACTTTGCCACCAGGTCCTATAACAGCACCAATGAACTCTTTCGGTATCATTATTTTCTCAATGCGTGGTGCGTGTGGTTTGTAGTCTTCACGAGGTTCGCTCAAGGTTTTCATCATCTCTCCCAAGATGTGCAAACGGCCTTCCCTAGCTTGAGCAAGGGCTTGCAGCAAAATTTCGTAGCTCAAACCTTGGATTTTGATATCCATTTGGCAAGCCGTGATACCGTCTTTGGTTCCGGTTACTTTAAAGTCCATATCGCCCAAGTGATCTTCATCACCTAATATGTCGCTCAAAACGGCAAACTCGCCGTTTTTGCCACTGATAAGACCCATAGCAATACCCGATACTGGGCTCTTCAGCTTAACACCTGCATCCATAAGCGCTAGGGTACCAGCGCATACAGTTGCCATTGATGATGATCCGTTAGACTCCAAAATATCGGAAACAACACGGATAGTATAAGGGTTTACTTCCGGACCAGGAATCATGTTTTTCAAAGCACGAAGTGCCAAGTTACCATGTCCAACTTCGCGGCGGCTGGTGCCACGGTTTGCCCTAGCTTCGCCCGTAGAAAACGATGGGAAGTTGTAATGCAACAAGAAACGGTTGTAACCTTTAAACATGGCACCGTCAATCAATTGCTCATCCAATTTGCTACCCAAGGTAACAGAGGTAAGCGATTGGGTTTCGCCGCGGGTAAATACCGCCGAACCGTGTGTTCCAGGTAAATAATCAACTTCGCTCCAAATTGGGCGAATCTCGTTGGTCTTACGACCATCCAAGCGTACTTTTTCTTTCAATACCAAGTCACGTGCCGCTTCATATTCCGAATCATGGAAATATTTCTTCAACAACTCACCTTTCTCTCCAAGCTCTTCTGCGGTAAAGGTAGCCTTGTAGGCTTCCAAAACTTCTTTAATCGCTGCGCTGCGGTCGTGCTTAGCTTTGCTATCGCGCATAGCAGCAAGTATGCTTGGGTATGTATCGGCAATAACTTTTGCCTTAAAATCGAAATCGTTTTTCTCGTGGCTATATTCACGCTTGATAGCAGAACCAACGGCAGCTTCCAATTCTTTGATAACAGCAACTTGCAAACGGATGGCATCGTGAGCCACTTTAATGGCAGCTAGCATATCCTCTTCGCTCACTTCTTTCATTTCGCCTTCTACCATTACAATACTGTCGTGGGTAGCGGCTACCACTATGTCCATATCGGCAACGGCCAATTGGCTAATGGTAGGGTTCAGCACCAATTGCCCATCAACACGGCCAACGCGTACTTCAGAAATTGGGCCACTGAAAGGAACATCGCTCACCGCCAAGGCAGCTGAGGCTGCCAAACATGCGTAAGCATCGGGCATGGTGTCCTTATCGTTGCTATACAGGGTAATTTGCACTTGAGTGTTTGCATGGTAATCTTCTGGAAACAACGGGCGCAAGGCACGGTCAACCAAACGGCAAACTAAAATTTCGTACTCGCTAGGGCGTGCTTCGCGCTTAAAGAAGCCCCCCGGAAAACGGCCGGTAGAGGCGTATTTCTCTTGGTACTCAACCGTAAGCGGCATAAAATCTACACCATCTTTGGCTTCTTTGTCAGAAACAACGGTTGCAAGCATAACTAGGTTTCCAACCCGGACGGTTACAGAACCGTTGGCTTGTTTAGCTAGTTTTCCTGTTTCCAGGGTGATCACGAGCCCGTTGCCCAGATCAATCGTTTTTGTTATTACGTTCATATCTCTTCGTTCAGCTAGCGGGGCGAATTACCCCTTTTACAAATAAAAAATTGCCACCCCCTTACGGAGGTGGCATATGTCAACTTTGAAGCCTTACTTGCGTAAGTTCAGTTTTTCGATTAGTGCGCGGTACTTGTTAATGTCCTTTTTGGCAAGGTAGTTAAGCAAACTACGACGTTGGCCTACCATACGGATAAGTGAGCGGGTAGAAGAATAATCCTTCTTGTTGGTTTTCAAGTGGCCGGTGATGTGGGCAATGCGATGTGTAAACAAAGCGATTTGTCCTTCAACCGAACCAGTGTTACCTTCGTCGCCACCGTATTCTTTAAAGTAGGTCTTTTTTGCTTCAGCAGTTAAAATACTCATTTTTTCAGCTTAATTTTTTCTTTTCGTTCTTATCAGTCTGCAAAGATAATCCAATTATTTGTGAAGGTAAAAATTATTTTACCCTTTATCAATAAGTTTTAGCTCGGCTTGCCGCCACCCAACGGCAAACACATGGTACTCAAATTCTTTTTACTATCAGATTTTTGCTTACTTTCTCCGACAGAAAAACCGACTCGGTGCTATTAATTCGTATCAGGCGCGAGTTGTCGTAGCTGTTTACTTCCAGCACATCAACGCGCGAACCGATGTGCAACTTGATACGGTCAAGATATTGCAAAAACGCCACCGACTGCTCTCCTACCCTAACCACAATACCTTTTTCGGTTACTTGCAATTCATTTAGGCTAATGGGCTCGTGATGGTGTATGTTGCCTTCGGCGTCGGGTATCGGGTCGCCATGTGGGTCGTTGGTGGGGTAGCCAAGAAATGCCTCTAACCGACTTATTAAGTCAGGCGTTTTTATATGCTCTAGCTCTTCGGCTATCACGTGCACTTCATCCCATTTATAACCTAGCTTATCTACCAAAAACACTTCCCACAGGCGGTGGCTGCGTATTAGCTCAATGGCAATATTGCGGCCAGTGTCGGTAAGTTGCACTCCCTTATATTTCTCATAAGCCACCAATTGCTTATCAGATAGACGTTTCAACATATCGCTAACCGATGCGGCGGTGGTTTGGGTTTCGGCAGCTATGTTATTGGTCGATATGTTTTCTGGGCCCTTTAACGAGAGCTTGAAAATAGCTTTTAGATAGTTTTCTTCGGTGGTTGATAATACCAAAATGCGGGTTTTATTTCAAAGATAACAGAAGGAGCGTAAAACGAGAAAATCCACACCAGATGACTGGCGTGGATTTTCTAATAGTGCATTGTTACCTATAATAATCAATGCATGAACAAAAGGAACAATAGTAAGACTGTAGTTTAAACTAACAGGTTGTATGGGCTCGAAATTTATTAATTTGCCATTTTGTCATTAATATTAAGAAACAATCAGCCATTTTGTCTTAAATGTGGCATTGGTATTTGAATTGCTAATTGGAAATCATTAAAACGAACTTAAAACCTAAAAAACAATAAGCAATGAGACATTTAAAATGGATGCGCAACGACCCTTTGTTTGCAAATGTAGTAAACAACAATTTACCGAATTTCTTTAACGACGATTTGTTCCGCAAAGAGTTCCTCTCAACCCGCCCGGCGGTAAATATTAAAGAAAACGAGAAAAGCTATGGCTTGGAGTTGGCTGCCCCTGGCTTTGTGAAAGAAGATTTCAAAATCGATTTAGACCATGATATCTTAACCATTTCAGTAGAACAGGAACAAAAAGAAGAGGAGACTAAAGACGGCTACACCCGCAGGGAATTTAATTATGCTTCCTTTAAGCGTTCGTTTACCTTACCCGAAACGGTAGATAGCGAAAAGATTACAGCTGGCTATACCAATGGCATTTTGAGTGTAAC
>CAIOSU010000401.1 GCA_903861055.1 uncultured bacterium | reverse complement strand
CAACTATGACAGTTGCAGGGCAGTTGGTGTATGTTTAATTTATGTTTACACATTAAACCTAAAGTGCATCACGTCGCCGTCTTGCACCAGGTATTCTTTGCCTTCAACGCCAAGTTTGCCGTTGTCGCGGCAGGCGCTTTCGCTACCATACTTTACAAAGTCGGCGTAGTGTATCACTTCCGCACGAATAAAACCTTTCTCGAAATCGGTATGGATTACGGCAGCCGCTTGTGGCGCTTTGGTGCCGTTGGTTATGGTCCAGGCGCGCACTTCTTTTACCCCTGCGGTAAAGTAGGTAATTAGGTTCAGTAGGCTGTACGATTTCTGAATCAAACGCGTTACGCCGCTTTCGGTAAGGCCCATTTCTTCCAAAAACATTTGGCGGTCTTCGTAGCTTTCTAGCTCGGCAATATCGGCCTCAGCCGATGCGCTTACCAAAAGTACTTCTGCATTTTCATGCTTCACAGCTTCCATAACGGCACGGGTGTGCTGGTTGCCGCTCACTACCGATTTATCGTCCACGTTGCAAACGTATAATATTGGCTTGCTGGTAAGTAGTTGGTATTCGTTAATGGTATCTTGTCCGTCTTTATCCGTCTCAAAGCTACGTGCCGATTTGCCTTGCTCTAAGTGGGCTTTAAGGCCGCTCATTACATCGTATATACGTTTGGCTTCTTTATCGGCACCGGTGGTGGCTTGGCGATGCACCTTGCTCACTACCTTGTCCACGGTCTCCAAATCTTTCAATTGCAGCTCGATGTCGATAATTTCTTTGTCGCGAACCGGGTTTACGCTACCATCAACGTGTACCACGTTATCGTTATCAAAACAACGCAAAACGTGTATAATCGCATCGGTGCTGCGTATGTTGCCTAGGAACTGGTTGCCCAATCCTTCGCCTTTGCTAGCGCCCTTTACCAGGCCAGCTATGTCCACAATTTCGATAGTGGTAGGTACTACACGCTCGGGGTTTACCAGGCCTTCCAATTTAATCAATCGGTCATCGGGTACGGTAATGGTACCAACGTTAGGCTCAATGGTGCAAAACGGGTAGTTGGCCGATTGTGCCTTAGCGTTTGATAGCGCATTGAAAAGGGTTGACTTGCCTACGTTTGGCAATCCTACTATACCACATTGCAAACTCATGGTGCGTGCTGTTTTATTTGAGCCTGCAAAGGTAACGTCTTAATTTGAAAATGTGCTAATGTGCTAATTTGGAAATGGTAGCTAAAAAAGGCAAAGACCCAAGGAAGAATTGATGGGCCCGCGTTTGCGAACCACCCTAATATAGTTGCAACAAAAAGAGCGGGCGCATTGCCCGCTCTTCAGTTATTTATCGTTGGTGTTTTACCCAATAGTTACTCAGGCAGGTAGTATATCTCGGTAAGCCACTTGCTGGTATCGGGTTCGGTTGTTGGGTCGGTCATGTATAGCTCCAGTACCGGAAGGTTTGTTTTCAGCCCCTTTTCGGTAAAGTACTCCTCCATAGCCATGTGCGCTTCGCCAGAACCTTCGTAGGCACCATAATAATTTATTTTAAAGGCCGGACCGCTGCGGGTTATGGTTGTTAAACCCGGTATATCGCCGGCTGGGGTGTATGCCACGCCAACGCACATATCGGCCTGTTGGTTTACCTCGTCCCAAACATATACCAGCCCAGCCGTAGTACCAGGCTTTTTGCCGTTTTTGCCAACGGTTTCATATACCGCTGGTAAGTTGGTTTGGTAAAAAGCATCCATATCGGCCCATTTCACGGTATCGCGCACCACGGCAAAGTGTGTTTCGGGCAGGGTTACTTCCTCTATTTTATAGCCGCGGTAGGTTTTGTTGGCGGCAACTCTTTCGGTAATTACTTTCAACGAGTCCAAGCCTTTTTGATAGTCGGCATTAACCGTTTCTGCTGCGTTCATTAGTCCCATAAACACGTTGCCCGGGCGGCCAGCATCGCTCACAAAGCCCCAAGTTACTTTAGTGGTAGTTGGGGTAAGCGCTTCAAGCAGCACATAAGCATTGGCTACCGATTGAAACGGGCTGGTAAAGGTTACAAGGGTATGCACCGAGTCTTCGGTAATCAAGGTAAGCTCTTGCACTCCTTTTCCTACATTGTCTAGCTCGCTTTCCCAAGAATATTTAGCGCCTACCGTGCCGTCTTCGCCTATAATTTCGCTTTTCATGTTTGGGTCTAGCTTGGTCCACGGCGACCATTCGTGCATCAGTTTGAATTGGCTTACATATTCGTGAACCAGTGCTTTGGGTGCATTTATTTCAATGCTGCGCTTTACTTCCAATTTGGTTGGGAATACAAACAAGGCTATTACGACTGCCAAAACTAAAACAAGTGCAATTCCTCCAATAATTTTAAGGGCTTTCATGTGGTGGTGGTTTAGTGAGTTGGGCAAAGTTACAGGTTGTATTTAAATTGCAAAGGATTTTATTGAATAAATAATAATGTGTTAAGTATTTGGTTGCCAGTGTTATTTGCTGCGGGATTGGCCTAAAAACAAGAAACCCTGCTGATAGGCAGGGTTTCTCAATTATGTTTGTTTTATGTTGTTGGTTGTTATATCAATCCCATTTCAAATCGTCGTCGTTAATGGGTTCCTCAGGCTTTACTTCAGCCACTATTTTGGCTTCTACCGGTGGTGCAGGGGCTTCGGCTGGCTCAACTGTTTTTTTGGCAAACGATTTACGCTCTTCGTTAAACTCATCTTCCCCACGGTCGTAGTCGTCATCGTCGTCGTCGTAGTTGTTGCTAAATTCATCAAAGTCGTACTCAGGCAGCAAATCTTGTTTTACGTGGTTCACGGCCTCGTTCAGGGCTTCAACAAATTTGTTGAAATCTTCTTTGTACAAAAAGATTTTGTGCCTATCGTAGCCGTCGTCGTTAAACTTCTTTTTGCTTTCGGTGAGGGTAATGTAATAGTCGTTTGACTTGGTAGTCCTCACATCAAAGAAATAGGTTCTCCTCTTACCGGCACGGATGGTTTTTGAATACACCGCTGCCGACTTTTTAAACCGGTTATCGCGCTCGTTCTCCACTTTAATGCTGCTTTATTGGGTTAGTCAATGTGTGTTGGTATACAAAGGTAATATTTTTATAAACTTTATTAGTATGTTAGTTCGCCACAGTTTCTTCTTGCTGTTGGCGTTCAAACATTTCACAGTACAAGCCTTTAGTGGCCATTAAGCTCTCGTGCGTACCTGTTTCAGCAATACGGCCTTCATCAAGCACTATTATCTTATCAAATTCTAACAATGATGAGATACGATGCGTAATGATTATAGCTGTTTTCGCTTCTAATATAGTTTTTAAATTTTTAAGTATCAACTTTTCGGTTCTAGCGTCAACCGCTGATAGACAGTCATCGAGCACCAATATGCGAGGGTCTTTCACAAAGGCGCGGGCTATGCTTATGCGCTGTTTTTGTCCGCCCGAAAGTGTTACGCCCCTTTCTCCCACAAGGGTTTCGTAGCCTAAGGGTAGTGCAATTATGTCTTCGTGTATGGCGGCATTCAGGGCTGCTTCTTCTATTTTATGATGCTCAAAATTGGCTGTTCCGAAGGCAATATTTTCTGCAACTGTATCCGAAAAAAGAAAAATATCTTGCGGAACATACCCAATTTGCGACCTAATATCGCCCAAATTCACTTCAGTAAGCAGTTTGCCATCCACCAAAATTTGGCCCGTGGTGGTGTCATACATGCGCACCAGCAAATCGGCTATGGTGGTTTTTCCGGTGCCCGTTCGGCCCACAATAGCCATTTTTTCACCACTTTTTAATGTGAAGCTCACATCCTTTAAGGCCACAATGCCGGTATCAGGATAGGTAAAGCTCACATTGCGGAACTCGATATTGCCTTTTAAGTCCAAAGGCTCTTCAGTTGGGTTGGCAATAGTGGGTTTTACTTCGAGAAATTCGTTGATGCGCTTTTGCGATGCCGCAGCCCGTTGGGTCATGCTGGCTACCCATCCTATGGCGGTTACAGGCCAGGTGAGCATGTTTACGTATATCACAAACTCGGCCACATTGCCGGGGGTAAGGCTGCCATTAATCACGCCCATACCGCCAACATATATGGTAAGTATGGTACTAATGCCAATTAGCAATAACATCAACGGGAAAAAGAACGCCTCTACCCGGGCAAGTCGCAAGGATGTTTCTTTGTAATTATCGCTTTCCCGTTCAAAAAAACGGTGCATCTGTTTCTCTTGCACAAACGATTTGATAACCCGTATGCCCGAATAGGTTTCTTGAGCATTGGTGGTTAAAAACGACAACTGCTCTTGTATTTTCTCGCTGCGTTTGTTGATGATGGTATTAATGTAGTAGATAGAGATAGACAAAAGGGGTAGGGGCGTAAGCACCCAAAGGGTGAGGGTAGGGCTTACGTTTATCATGGCATAGGTAACCATTATAAACAGCACCAGTAGGTTGATGCCGTACATAAAAGCGGGCCCTAGGTAATCGCGAACGCGCGATACGTCTTCCGATATGCGCGACATCATATCGCCAGTGTTATTGCGCTTATAAAACGCTAAGTCTAGCTCTTGGTAGTGGGCATATAGTTCGTTTTTGAGGTCGTACTCAATCAATCGCGACATCACGATAATGGTTTGCCGCATAAAAAACATGAACACTCCTTTAAGTATAGCCAACAGCAATACCACTATGCCCGTAAACAGCAGCCCGGCGCTAAAAACCGTGCGGAAATTTTCTTGCAGCGCAAAGCCATCGAACATTTGGTAATAGGCAATATTTTCCTGCACCAAATCGAACGAATAGCGGATAACTTGCGGAGATAATACGTTGAAATAGTTAGAAATAACTACAAAAAGTACACCCAAAAACAGGCGGTAGCGGTACTTCCAAAGGTACTTATTCAAATAGGATAAATGCTTCATCGGGGGGTAGGTGCTCCGGCCTATTAATGCAAAAAAGCGTAATTTTGTTTCGTAAGAGGGTATGCAATATTAAGCAAAATATAGTGTAATGCTGACGCAACAAGAGATAACGCAAGAGACCGTGAACAAAGCGGGCGTGTTTGGGCAGATTGATAAGCTCGGCCACGAGCAAGTGGTTTTCTGCCAAGACCGTGAGACCGGCCTAAAGGCCATTATTGCAGTGCACAGCTCTATCTTGGGTCCTGCCCTTGGTGGCACTCGTTTCTGGAACTACAAGAACGAAGCCGAGGCGCTGCGCGACGTTTTGCGCCTGAGCCGCGGCATGAGCTACAAAAACTCCATTAGCGGCATTCATTTAGGTGGTGGCAAGGCCGTAATTATTGGCGACCCTGCTAAGCTATCGTCAGAAGCATTTTGGCGCCGCTATGGGCAGTTTGTAAATAGCCTGAACGGCAAATACTACACCGCCGAAGACGTGGGCACCAGCACTGCCGATATGGAATATGTTTCGTTGGAAACCAAGTATGTGGCAGGTAAGCCCGATTACCTGGGCGGTGGCGGAGACCCTTCGCCATTTACGGCCTATGGTGTGTACTTGGGCATGAAAGCCGCAGCTAAAAAAGCTTGGGGCACTGATAGCCTTGAGGGCAAAAAGGTATTGGTTGAGGGTGTAGGCAACGTAGGAACTTTCCTTACCGAGCGCTTGGTTGCCGAAGGGGCCATTGTATATGTATGCGACCTAAACGAAGCTAAATTGAAAGCCTTAGCCAATCGCCTGCCCGTGAATGTGGTGGCCCCGGGTATTGCCTACGATTTGGATATTGACATCTATGCCCCTTGCGCCATGGGCGCTACCTTAGATACCGATAACATTGAACGCCTTAAATGCCGCGTGATTGCCGGTGCCGCCAACAATCAGTTGGAAGACGAACTAGAGCATGGCAAAATGCTAATAGATAAGGGTATTGTATATGCTCCCGACTTTTTGATAAATGCCGGTGGCGTTATTAACTGCTACATGGAGCTAGGCGGCTATAACCGCGACCGCGCTATGGTAGGCACCGAACGCATATACGACCGCACCCTGGAAATATTTGCCAAAGCAGAAGCAGAGGGCCTCACCCCACACTTCGCTGCCTTAAAACTCGCCGAAGAGCGCATAGCCGCTATCGCTAAGCTGAGTGGGAAGTGGTAGTGGGTTAGCTATCTGTAGAACACATAAAAAGCCGCCACAACTATCCAGTTGTGGCGGCTTTTGTATTATACAGTACTAATGATTTACGACAAGCGGCTGAACAGGCCTACAAACTTCATCATCTCGCCTAGGTTGCTTATTTTTATTTTGCCCATCATTACCGCCATTTGTGGGTTGATGCGGCCCAACTCGGTATCTTCGTAAACCACGTCGGTGGTAGTAACTACGCAGTTAGCTTCGCCGTTGTGGCCTTCGGTTACTACTACGGTTTGTTCGGTTACATGCACGGTAAATTTGCCGCCACGCTCTCCGGTAATATCAAAGTGGAATTTTGACTCAATGCCTTCTGCTTTCTCTTTTTTCAAACGTGTTGGCAATGATTGGATAATCTCTTTAGCTGTTTCTGGAGCTGCCATGGTTTTAATGTTTTGGGTTTTAACAGATATTGGTTCAGAAATGTTCTCGGTTGTTGGGGCTGGCTCATCAGCTTGGGCTTTCATGGTCTTGTATGCCGACTCGTACGAAATGCCGTCTATCACTACTTTACTAATAATTTCGCGCATGATCTCTGATGCACCGCCTACTATGGTGCCTACTCGTGCATCTCGGTACATGCGTGCCATCGGGAAACTCTCCATGTAACCATAGCCGCCAAAGTACTGCAAGCAAACGTCGGCTGCTTTTTTGCCCAATTCGGTGCCCAGCAGTTTTACCATACTGCACTCCTTAACGGCAAATATGCCTTTGTCAAATTTCCAGCTGGTTTGGTACACGAGTGCGCGGCAGGCTTCAATTTCAGTTGCCAAGTCGCTAAGCGTATGGCGAATGGTCTGGAATTTCTGTAGCTTCTTGCCAAAGGCCTCCCGCTCGCGGATGTATTTCAAAGTAGTATCGAGCACCAGTTGCGCACCTTCGCAAGCGGCAATGCCACCCACCAAGCGCTCCAATTGAAAACTCTCCATGATGTAATAAAAACCTTGTCCTTCTTTGCCTACGAGGTTGCTGGCGGGTACTTTCACGTTATCAAAAAACAGCTCGCCCGTATCGCTACTGTGCCAGCCCATTTTCTCCAACTTACGGGTAGTAAAACCCGGTGTACCTTGGTCAACCATTATCAAACTAATGCCAGCAGGGCCGGCATTAGGGTCGGTTTTTACGGCCACGGTCACAAAGTCGCCATACACGCCGTTGGTAATAAAGGTCTTTTGCCCGTTGATGATGTAGTGGTCGCTGTCGCGCTTAGCTGTGGTGCGTATGTTAGCCACATCAGAGCCTGCGCCTGGTTCGCTTACTGCCAGCGAGCCCCAAAGGTTGCCGTTGATGGCACCGGGCAAATAGCGTTGTTTCAGGGCCTCGCTGCCGGCTTTGGCTAGGTGAGCAGTGCTCATGTATTGGTGTACACTGTGTGCGGCGGCAAAACCGGCCAACCCGCTACGAGCGCATTCTTCAAGCAGCACTACCGAGTAAAAGAAATCGTTGTTGCTGCCGCCGTAAGCCTCCGGATGATTGATACCCAAAAAGCCCAGCTCGCCCATACGCTGCCAAACATGGCGGGGTATACGCTGATTGCGCTCCCATTCGTCGGCATGGGGCTTTACCTCAGCATCTACAAACTGGCGCACACTCTGCCTAAACAGTTCGTGGTCTTCGTTAAAAAAAGGGGATTGCTCCATACGTTATCAAACGGTCGTTTGGTGAATATACCAAAGGTTTTTGCAAATGGCAAAATGTGATGGGTGTTTGTTTTATCTACCTTGGGTAGGGGAAAGCTAATTCAAAATTCAAAATTTAAAATTCAAAATTGCTTTTTGGTTTGAATGAATGGTAGAAAGCAAAATGGTTTGCGATACTTGGCGTTCCAGTTAAAAATTAACCTTGCACTAATTTTAAATTTTGAATTTTGAATTTTGAATTAGCTCTCACCGCCCGACGAACAACAAACTCCCAATCCTGACAATCGTTGCGCCTTCGGCAATGGCGAGGTCATGGTCGGTGCTCATGCCCATGGAGAGGATATCAAACAACGGGTCATTTTCAAAATAGCGTTGCTTTATTTGGGTATGAAGCTGCT
>CAIOSU010000400.1 GCA_903861055.1 uncultured bacterium | reverse complement strand
TGAGGTTAATGCCCATGTGTTGACCAAAGACGATAAAATTATTGCCAACCCCAATTGCAGCACTATACAGCTAGTAGTGGCCTTGAAACCATTGCACGATCGTTACCATGTAAATAGGGTAGTGGTAAGCACCTACCAATCGGTAACGGGTACTGGCGTAAAGGCAGTGGAACAACTGAACGGCGAGCGCCAAGCGGCTTTATCTGGCGAAGAATATACAGGTGCTAAGGCTTACGCTTATACTATTGACATGAACGCCATACCGCACATTGATGTGTTTTTGGAAAACGGCTACACTAAGGAGGAGATGAAAATGGTGAACGAAACCCGTAAGATTATGGGTGACGACAGCATCCGCTTAACCAGCACCACCGTGCGCATACCGGTTATAGGCGGCCATAGCGAAGCGGTAAATGTTGAGTTTGCCAAAGATTTTGACCTTGTCGAAGTACGCACGCTGTTAGAAAGTGCCCCAGGTGTAACGGTGATTGATGACGTAAAGAACCTGCAATACCCAATGCCGCTAATACACGCACACAACACCGATGATGTTTATGTGGGCCGCATCAGGCGCGATGAGAGCCAGCCAAATACGCTTAATATGTGGGTAGTAAGCGATAACCTACGCAAAGGTGCTGCCACCAATGCCGTGCAAATTGCTGAATATCTTTTGGAAAAAGGCCTGCTGTGAGCTTAGATACCTTGCCTACCTTTACTAAGAATCAACTGGCCCTGCGCAATGGGCAAGATAAGGACGAGATATGGGTAGCTTATAAGGGATTGATTTATGACCTTACCGATAGCCGCCTGTGGCGCAATGGCAAGCATTATGAGCATTGGGCTGGTCAAGACCTTACCGATGAGCTAAAGGATGCTCCGCATACAGAAAGGGTTTTTGAGAAATTTACCCCATTCGCAAGGTTGGTATAGCGCTTACTTTAATAATTTAATACTCGCCATTACTTGCTTACCTGTAGCTACTAGTGCATCTGCACTGCTGCATTCACAACTGAAATTGGCTATCACTACTTGGTCTTTTACATTGAGCAGGTAAAGTATGTTATATACTAGTAAGTTGTCGGGCGAAAGTGATTTAAACTCCAGTTTACCAACTGGCTTTCCGCTTTGGGTAGAGGTACTGGTACCTATCCAAAATAAAGCAGGATGCGTTTTTTCTAAACTACCCTTTAAGTTATTGATTAATTCTTTCATCCCTGCCTCATCGGCAGGGGCTATTTGGTAGCTGTTGCTAAAGGCAATATTTACATTCTTATCAACCCCGCTGTAAACATAGTCAGGCGGGCTTTTAGGGTCGTAACGCACCGCAACTTGCGCGTAACTCATTGGCGTAAAGTCATCGGGTAGCATTATGGTTACCTTTTTCTCATATAGCTCTACCATGCGCAAAATAGGCTTGGTTTGGGCCATGGCAAATTGGGCCACCAAAAGCAAAAAAACGATTCTAAGGTAGGGCATGGGGCTTGGGTTAAGGTTGTGTTTCCAATTGTTTTTTCAAGCGTAAGAGCGCTGTTTCAAATTCTGGGCCAATTTTTCCTTCGGCAAATAAGCCGGCAAAGCGCAGCACGGGGTTCCAGCCCAAGGTGGCACTATATTCAAATGCTAC
>CAIOSU010000399.1 GCA_903861055.1 uncultured bacterium | reverse complement strand
TAGGTAAATGTTGTCTGTATAGGTATTAGTAGTAGTCTATAAGTTTCCAACTAAGTAAATCTATAAAATTATGTCTTCGCGTTACCTAGTAGGGTTTGCCCTGCTTATCTTAATGTCTAGTTGTGGTGGTTATGTAGGCAAATTTGCACGCCACGGTGTACCCGATGTATATGATTACCAAATTTTCAACAAGGCGACTCTCGTTGCACCCGAAAATCATTTTGAATTTAAGCAGATTCCAAACTTTACACTTCCCCCTGCCGACCTTTGGGCTTGCGGAGAGAAACCAGAATATAAACTTGCTGCTGGTTACAATCCAGAAAAATTCTTGGATGAATCAGGGACTCTGGCCTTGATAGTTATCCGCCGCGATACGGTGCTATATGAGTATTACAGCAACGGTCATAGCCGCGAAAGCGTTTCAACCGTATTTTCAGTTACTAAAGCATTCCTGTCAACGCTTGTTGGCATTGCCATAGATGAAGGCAAAATTAAAAGTGTTGATCAGCCAGTTAGTGATTTTATACCATCTTTTGCTAAAAAAGGCCTTGCTGATATAACCATTGGTCACCTTTTGCAAATGACCAGTGGTATTAAGTTTGGAGACCATGATAACCTTGTAAAGCTTGGATACCTATATTACACAAGCAACCAAGAAAGTTTTCTAAAAGGCTTGAAACTAAAATACGAGCCAGGCACTCACTTCTCTTATAGTTCGCTAAGTAGCCTGATATTGGGATTTTGTTTGCAAGAAGCTACTGGCGTTGCCGTAGCTGATTACATGCAGAAAAAAATATGGACGCCACTGGGTATGGAAAACAATGGCTACTTTGCCTTGGATCGGGAGGGTGGCATGGCCAAAACCTACGGTGGCATGGCTGCCTCAGCTATCGATTTGGCAAAACTAGGTCGCTTGTTTTTGAATAATGGAAACTGGAACGGGCAACAAATAGTGCCAACTTGTTGGACAAGCGCATGCCGGAACCGAACCGAAAATGAAGGTAAAGCATGGAACTACTCTAATCATTGGTGGTTGGATACATACGGTGGTATCGTTTCGGCTGAAAACAAGAACGACTTTTTTGCCGGGGGTTTCCGCGGTCAGGTTGTTTATGTAAACCCAGAAGATAGTACCATCATAGTTCGGTTGGGTACTTCTGAAGAAGATATTCGCTGGGGGGTCACTATTTCTAAACTGGGCATGTTGCCATTAGGTCCGGATGGAGATGAATTTATGGAACTTGGAGATGATGTTTTTGCCAGTTTGAATGGAAACTACCGAAATAAAAAGAAAGACCGCTCCCTCAAGGTTCGTTTTGACAAGGGTAAGCTAATGGTAGATGACTTGTTTACCGAAGGTCCAATTGAATTGGTGAAAGACGGCATGTACAGCTATGTAAATATTGAGCGCAACGTGAAGCTAATAGTGAACTACAGCAAACACCATGTACAAGGCCTAATTCTTGAAAATGCTGGTGAGGAGACCTTTTTCTCGAAATTTGAAATAGAGGATGGTCAATAATTAATGATTTTGTTCCATGTCGCTAAAAACAATTTTAGTGGTTATTGATTGTTTCCCGTCTGCGGTTCTCTGTTCTTTCAACGTTTTTACGTTAAATTATTAAACAGTATTCGGTAAATTACGTTACCTATCGGTATGTTTTGTTAGTTTTGCAGCACGAAATATTGAAACTTCAGTAGTTATATGAGCAAGAAACTATTTGTACACGTAAAGGACGAGTCTGCAAGGATGTTTAAGAATGACACCCTGAATGCATTGTCGAAAGTGCATTACACGGTGCCTTTGTATTTGTACATTCCTCCCATTTTGTACTTTCTGTATGTAACCATTTTTCAGACTCCTGTTGAGCAGGTTAGCGTTTTAGGAAGGATAGGCTTGTGGTTTGCAGGTGTGTTTACTTGGTCATTTTTTGAGTATGGTGTACACCGCTTCATATTCCACTACCATGCATCTAGCGAAATCGGTAAGCGTTTCCACTTTCTGTCTCATGGCGTGCACCACGACTATCCGCAAGATAGCACTCGTTTGGTAATGCCTCCTTCAGTAAGCTTGCCATTGGCGGTGTTGTTTTTCTTTGCCTTTACAGCAATCCTAGGTCCGGTTATGATGGCACCTGCTTATGTTGGTTTTTTAATGGGCTATTTGGTTTACGATATGTCGCATTATGCAGTGCATCATTTCAATTGGAAAACCGCTTACTTCCAGCGCATCAAGAAACATCACATGGATCACCATTTCCGTGACCCAGATTATGGCTTTGGCTTTACCTCTGATATTTGGGATAAAGTATTCAACACCAATCTACCCGTAAAACCTAAGGCTAGCCAAGAGAAAAGCAATGCCTAACTAGGTTTCATTATGTAAAAGCAGCAATACCCTATAACAAACAAGGGGGCCAATATTGGCCCCCTTGTTTGTTATAGGGTATTGCTGCTTTTACATAATGAAAC
>CAIOSU010000398.1 GCA_903861055.1 uncultured bacterium | reverse complement strand
TCCTTGTAGTTGTGCTCCCTAAAGTGATAACGACCCAAATAGTAATAGGCCATGCGCTTATCTGGGTTTTCGTAAGGGGTGCTGTATATAAAATCGAGTAAAAGCTTTTCCGCATCCGGCTGAAAAAGCTCAACTGCGCACACGGCCACCATAAACTGAGCATGGCTGCGGGCAGTACCGTTTGCAACGTCGTAAGCTGTTAGCTTAAAATTACCATACTCGCGAAACAAACGTTGCGCTGTTTCATAGTTTTGCTGATCGAAAAATTGAATGGCCTCGTTATAAATAGCCCAAGGGTCTTTATAAACGGTAGACTGCTGGGCTTTGGTTGCGGTTGGTGCAGATAGTGTTCCCAACACGAATAGTAGTAATAGGACTCTCTTCACGGCAGCCTCCAATTTAGTTAGGTCAGAATGATAACGATAAAGATAGGCTAGGTAGTATAGGCAGTTGGTTTACTCTGGTGTATCGAACTCTGTCAAAGTAGAAAATATTGTCGCGGTTGTAGGCATTCGTTACGCTTGCCGAAATCTTCATCGACATATATTTTCCTAAGGCTACTTCCTTTTGTATAGCTAAGTCTAACCGGTGGTATGCTGGCAATCGGCCTGCATTTAAATCTTCCTCGTATATAACCCCCAAGCTACCATTGGCATTTGTGTAATTGGTGTTTACGCCGCCGTTAAAGTTAACTTGCTCGTAAAACGATTGGGTGCGGGTAAACGGAAAGCCCGAGCCAATGTTATAGCGCACACTGGCCTGCCAGGTAAGCGATTTGCCAAAAGTATATGCGGCTACAAAGTTGGCGTTGTGCCTGCGGTCGTAAAACGGATAGTAGGTTTGTTCACCATCAAATCTGTTTACCCAAGCCAATGAATAGGCACCATAGAGCATCCAGTTCTTGTTTTGGTACTTCATCATAAAATCTATGCCATAGGCTTTGCCAGTTTCGAGCATATAGTCCGATTCAGTCGCAAATAGCTTGTCGCGGTTAAGGCTAATCAACTGGGTAAACCATTTGTAATATCCTTCAACGTTTAGGGTTAGATTGTTGGTTATATCGGCTTCAAAACCCGCTATAGCATGCCAGGCTTTTTGCAGCTTGTGGTTGGCCTGGCTTCCGTCGGGACGAGTAAGCTCCTCTTCGGTACCCGATAAGAAACCGTTGAACAAATCAACCACATCTCTGTCCGCTCGGCTGCTTATTAAATTTTGAGAGTACAAGCCACCAGCGGCCTTTAAGCGAAAGCTATTGTGCACGTTGTATTTAATACCCAACCGTGGCTCAACTGATATATTGGCCAGTGAGGCATAATAGTCGAAACGGATACTTGGGTCAAGCACTAGTTTTTTGGCAATAACCTTCCTGAACTTGAAGTAAAGGCCTAACTCGGTTGTGTTTTGTGTTTCGCTGCTAATGGTGCCAGTACTGTTGTAAAAACGATAATCGGTTTTAAAAGCATTTACATTTATACCATAATCAAATTGGCCGGCTGTTACAAAATAAGTAAAGTTCATGTTTACGTTTAAACCACCTACAGAGCTTTCGCGAGGCTTATCGTCAGCCTCTTGAAGGGCTATTTTGTAGTTGGTGTAGCCAACTGTACCGTTCATTAGCAGGTTTGAACCGCCTGGTACCAATACAAAATTGGTACCTATGCCAAAGGAGTTCCACTTGTATTTAGCGATGCCTTGGTAGTTGGCCAAATCGTTGAAGTTGAAACCAAACAACGTTATTTTAGAACCGTTGCCACCAGTATAAGCCAATTTGCCATAAAAATCGGCAAATGAGAAGGGTATGCCATTATTGCCTTCTACGTATTTATACAATGCCTTTGAGCTTTTATCTAGGTATGAGTATCGTCCGGAGAGCACATAAGTTAGGCTGCTTCCATTGTCTTTTTGTTTTACTAATGGGCCCTCTAAAATTACTTTTGCCAAAAACGGACTTACACCTATTTTGCCGGCAGTACGTTTTTTATTGCCATCCTGCATACGCACATCCATTACCGCTGATAGCCTTCCGCCATATTCGGCACCAAAACCACCAGTACTAATATCAATGTTCCGTACTAAGTCGGTTTCGAAAACCGAAAACAAACCAATAGAGTGAAACGGGTTATATATCAATAAGCCATCTAAGAGCACACGTGTTTGCACAGGCGAACCCCCGCGAATGTATAATTGCCCTCCTTGGTCGCCGGTAAACACTACCCCAGGCATCACTTGTAGGTATTGTGCAACATCGGGCTCGCCGCCAACTGATGGTATTTGAGAGATTTCTTTTGTAGTGATTCGCACATGCGAAACATCAACCTCAGTTTGTTTTTTCTCTTTTTCGGCAGAAACGTTTACCACATCCAGCATAATATCGTTTAACGCTAGATATAGGTTTTGGCTTACTATTTGCCCTTTTTTCGCAATAGTGAATGCTACCTCCATGGTGTCGTAGCCAAGTGTGGTGCTCACCAATGTGTAAGTGCCCAGCGGCACATTTGGGATAGCATAGAAACCGTTGATGTCGGTAGTGGTACCACGGGCAGTACCCTTAATATACACGTTCGTAAATATCATAGGCTCGCCATTGCCCTTGTCGTAAACAGTACCACGTATGGTGCCATCTTCTTGTGCTACTGCTGCTGTGGTAATGCCGAAAATTAGGAGCAATAAAGCCCAAAAACGTATAGTCATATCCTATTAATTCTACACTTAAAAACTAAGTGGTGAAATTAGGTAGAATTCCGCTAACATAATGGAAGCGGTTTTAAACAATCGACAAACTTTTTGTGTAAAAAAAACAGGTAATTGGACATTTCTTTAGGTTATCCAAGTAAAGTATGGGTGTTATATATTCTAAAAACTGATTTGCGACAACGCGTGTTACATTTTAAACACTGCCTTACCCATATTAGCTGCGGCCTCAGCATCTTCAGGAAATAGGTGAGGGTAGTGGTTGTGCAATACTTGTATCATGTATGTACGTGGTAGGTCGGGGTAGGTGCCGTGGTAATATATATACTCCATAAATTTGCCTCCCTCGCCGTCGTTCTCTTGAAAAATAGAATCATCAACGCCATTAAACTCTAAAGGTGCTACATTTAACTTCTCGCAAAGCTCTTTGTTGAATGCTGGTGTGGCTTTCACCCATTTACCATTCAGGTACAACTCCACATAGCCATGCAAAGCCATCACATCTGATTGCAACACTTGCATCAGTTTGCCCGTGCCTACGTGGTTTTTTACATCGGCAAAACCAAAACGGCTCGGTATGCCCAATACACGGGCACAAGCTGCCATAATGTTGGCTTTTTCTACACAATAGCCATATCCTCGAGCCATCGCAGTACTCGCTTTTAGGCCATGCTCGCTTAAGTCTACTTCGTAAGGGTTGTAAGGGAACTTATCGCGTACGGCATAATACAACCTCACGGCCTGTTCAACAGGGTCAGTACTAGTACCCACCGCTTTGTAGGCAAATGCTACAATGTTCGGGTTGTCGCTATCCACGAACGCGGTAGCATCCAAATATTTACTAAAGTCTTCCATCCGTTATTGTGAAACCTTTGCAGGGTCATTTAGTTCCTCGAAATAGCCAGTACGTTTGTTTTTGCGAACGTTATCGGCCGTATAAAACTTTCCGTTCATGGCAATATACACGCCATGAGGCAATATTTGTACGAAGGCTAATGTGCTACCTAGATTAAAGAGTCCATCGCTGCTACCGAACTTATAGGGCATCATAGCTCCGGTGAGTACAATGGTTTTGGGTAATTGCGCCGCGGCAAGGGTTTTGGCGGTGTCTACCATGGTGTCGGTGCCATGGGTAATTACTATTTGCTCATCAACACAACGTTTGCAGTGCTTTACTATCAACTCGCGATCCTCTTCTGTCATTTCCAGACTATCAATCATCATCAAGGTGCGAATGTTTACATCCAGCGTGCAGCGCCCAAGTTTAAAAATTTCGGGAAGATGCGTATCCTTAAAAAACAAGCGACCATTGATGATATCGTATTCTTTGTCAAACGTACCGCCAGTAACAAATACATTAATAGGCATGAAAATAGAGTTAAGGTGCTGCAAAGTTATGCTTATTGGTCGATGGTCCATAGTACATGGTCCATAGTTTTTATTTTTTACCATGGCGTATCGACTATGGACCATGGACTATTAATACAATTACTTATTTTTGCCCTGCTATGATGAACGGTAAAAAAGTAGTGGTAGTATTGCCTGCCTATAATGCGGAGCTTACACTTGAAAAAACATACCGCGAAATTCCTTTTGATATTGTGGACGACGTAGTGTTAGTGGATGACCATAGCACCGACGCTACATCAGAACTTGCCCGGAAATTAGGTATAAAGCATGTGGTGCGCCACGAAAATAACCGTGGCTACGGTGGCAACCAAAAAACTTGTTACAAAACCGCTCTTGAACTGGGTGCCGATATTGTGATTATGGTGCACCCCGACTACCAGTATACCCCATTGTTGATACCGGCCATGGCCAGTATTATTGCCAACGACTTGTATCCAGTGGTTTTAGGTTCGCGTATATTGGGTAATGGTGCCTTAAAGGGTGGCATGCCCGTATATAAATACATTGCCAACCGCTTGCTTACCTTTACCGAGAACGTGCTTACAGGTCAAAAACTATCAGAATACCACACGGGCTACCGGGCTTTTAGCAAAGAAGTGCTTACCAAATTGAATTTGGAAATCAATTCCGACGATTTTGTGTTCGATAATCAAATGCTATCGCAGATTATTTATGCCGGTTTTGGTATCGGTGAGGTTACCTGCCCTACCAAATATTTTGCCGAGGCTAGTTCCATTAACCTTCGCCGCAGCACTATCTATGGCTTTGGAGTTTTAGGTGTAAGTGCTAAACACTTCTTGCAGCGCATAGGCTTGGCTAACTTTGCCATGTACAAGGGTTTAAAATGATTTTTGCCATTCGCACCACTCAGGCGTTATATTTACTTACCAATCATCAATATTATGCAAGCCACCATTATTACCATTGGCGACGAACTGCTATACGGCCAAACCATTGATACCAACTCGGCGTATATGGGCCGCGAGCTGGCGTTGTTAGGTATTCGTGTAAGAGAAATACTATCTATAAGTGATGATAAGTCGGCTATACTGGAGGCACTTGCTCGCGCTGAGCAGGCATCAAATCTGGTTTTAATAACCGGAGGACTTGGCCCAACAAAAGATGATATTACCAAAGTTACTCTTGCTCAATATTTCAACACCACCTTGGTGCGCAATCAGGAGATATTGGCACAGCTGGAAGCCTTTTTTGCCAGTCGAAATAGGCCAATGTTGCAATCGAATGCCGACCAAGCTTTAATGCCAGCAAGTTGCACACCTTTGCGCAACGATAGGGGAACGGCTTGGGGTATGTGGTTCGAAAAAAATGGAAAAGTATTTGTATCGATGCCAGGAGTGCCTTTTGAGATGGAGGCTTTGATGCAACAGGAGGTGCTGCCCAAGGTGAAGACCTACTTTCAACTGCCGGTAATTATGCATAAGCACATTCTTACCGCTGGCATTGGAGAGTCGTTTTTGGCAGAGCAGATTGCCGATTTTGAGGATAACCTACCGACTAATATTAAGCTAGCTTACCTGCCAGGAATTGGTTCGGTTAAACTACGTTTAACCGCAAATGGCACAAATAGGGAAGTGGTGCAAGAAGCTTTGGATGTTGAAGTTGCTAAGTTGGTAGCCCAAATTGATAAGCACATTTATGGTTATGACGACGACCAATTAGAAGAAATAATTGGAAAGCTTCTAACGGCAAAAGACAAAACTTTAGCCACCGCAGAGAGTTGCACTGGGGGCTATATTGCTAGCCAAATAACCATGGTTGCAGGTAGCTCGGCCTACTACAATGGCAGCGTAGTGAGCTACACTGATGAGTCGAAGCAAGCATTGTTGGGTGTAAAACAAGAAACACTGGATAGCTTTGGTGCCGTAAGCGAAGAAACCGTAAGAGAAATGTTGCTTGGGGTGTGTACCAAGTTTGGCACCGATTATGCCATTGCAACTTCGGGAATTGCCGGACCTGCAGGTGGCACCTCCGATAAACCAGTGGGCACAGTCTGGTTGGCATATGGTTCGCCAACCGGCATGCGTACCAAGAAGCTAACTTTTAAAGGTAACCGTAAACAAAACATACAGCTTACGGCACTTATGGCACTAGAATTGTTTAGAAAATACCTGATTGAAATTTGAAAATTTGGAAACCTGCCTGCCGAAAGGCTGGTGTGCTAATTTGAAAGTGACCAGCTGTTTAAATGGTAAGGGCAATGAAATTGGGAAAATATCCGTTTTTTAAAAAGTTTGGGGTCTAACGGTTATTCTAAATATTTTAAGGGATAATACTTCTTGTATCTTATGTCTTGTGTCTTGAGTCTTTGGTAATAACTAACTTTGCCCTATGAAATACATTTGTTTGTTGCTGGTGTGGTTGCCACTTTTTGCCATTGGGCAAGGCAAAGGCAGTAAAAAGAGCCCAACTAAGGGTAAGATTGAACTCACCCCAGAAAACAGGGCAAAACTGCTTCAAGCAGAAGAAACCTTGAATCCGCTGTCTTACATCATGTTCGGCGATACAAACAATCTAAACCGGATGAAGGCCTGCTATGCTTTTATCCCAAAATTTGTGGAGGCATTAAAAGTGCCGGGTTCATTTAACTATCCATTCGATTCGGTGCCTATTTTGTCAATTCTTTACCCAACTGATAGTAGTTTTAGGGTAATAACGTGGCAGGTTTCGCTGGAAGGTGGGGCATATCGTTACTTTGGCACTATACAAATGAACAATGGCAAGGATTTGATGCTTTATCCTTTAATTGACCGCACTGACTCTATTGCTAGCCCTCAAGATACGCTACTATCACCTAGTTGCTGGTATGGCGCATTTTATTATAACCTTATTGAAACCAAAGCTAAAGGCAAAACTTATTACACGCTGTTTGGCTTTGATGGTAACGATTTGTATAGCCGTGTAAAGGTGATGGATGTACTGCATTTTGAAGAAGGTAAGCCTGTATTTGGTGCCCCAATATTCGATATACCCGATACTATTGCCGAGACGTTTCCTTACCCGGTAACCAAGCCTCAGACTAGGTTTCTGGTTTATTATAAGTTTGATGCCAAGCTTACGCTGAATTATAACCCCGATGACAATATCGTGGTGTTCGACCACATTAAGTCTACCTCAGATTTTGGAAAGGATATACCGGTTTCGTTGATACCTGATGGCAGTTATGACGCTTTTGAATGGAAAGACGGAAAATGGAAGTATATATCTAATGTATATCTGCTTACTATTGATAGGGGCAACCCGCCGCTGCCTCAACCATCTACTAATGTGCATGGCGATATAAACCAAAACAAACCTTAAGGTTTAATGGGTGCCACGCTCGTATCGTTGGTTATGGGTTGTGGGCTGGGGGCCGGTATGGGCGCTTCGCCAGTGGGCTCATTTACAGTATTAGTTGGAGCCAGCTTTGTTCCTTTGCGCGCGCCATTTGCATTTGCGTCGGTGTTAGGAACGGGTACGGGCTCAGGTTCGGTTAGCAAGTCTTCTTTGCTTTGGGGGCGTTGGTCGTAGCGCCAGTTAAAGTTTTCGAGCTTAAATGTTTCAGGGTCAACCAACTGCATTGGGTGAAACGTGGCTGTGGGTTTGGTATAAAATTTTATCCTGTTTACCTTGTTTTCGTTAATGTAAATCCACATTTCGCTGCACTGCGCTTTGTTTATGCCTAGGTATGCGCTTCGCGAGTCTTTGCCATAGTATACGCTTTCTCCGTTGCCAGCAACGTGCATGTTGTTTAGTTCGCCATCTACAAAATAACCCCAAATATGTCGGCCCTTTATTTGGTCGTATAATTTTGGGAAGGATTCGTTAATGATAAACCCGTTCGGAAAAAGCTCCACCCGATCCATCTTGCTATCCTTCATATACAGGTATATCGTATCGCCGGTCATTTGGCTTTTATCGCCCCACAACACGGGCTCTCGGTACATCCGAATTGTTGAATCGCGGAAGGCATATACCAGCGAGTCGCATTTGCCTTGCATGTCGCTTTTAAAAAGGCGTACTTTATGGAAGGCAAACAACTCTCGCTCATCCACTGTATCTTTTCGGCTTATGAGCGTATCGGCGGCAATGTGCAAAGAGTCACCATCTAGTATGTAAGTAAGTAGCGGCTTTTCGGTAGCTGTTATAGAGTCGGTCAGTTCATAAAAAATAGCCTTGCCGCCACTGAGTATTATGTTTTGGCTCGTATCTATCCAATCGAAGTGATAATAGGCCTCGCCGTACCCTTTCTTCTTTTCATAATACAAGCTATCGGCATATAGTATTTGCGGCGGATTGTCTAGCACTGTGTTTTTCCCGAAATTTGATATTTCAGTTTTACTATTGTACCACCCGCTTTCGCAATATATTTTACTGTCGTTGGTAGTAATCTTAGTTGGGCCAAAAAAGTAGCTTATTTCGCGCTCCATATTATAACCTAGCGTGTCGCATTCTAGGGTGTAGTTGGGGTTAACCAGCTTTACACCATATCTAAAATAAGCCATCTTACTTTCCGAATAGTAGTAACCAATGCGGCTCACCAAATCGGTGCCCTCGCTTATTACGTGGCCACCATTGCTATACTTGGCGGTTTTGGTACTAAGGTTATACGTTAATTTTTTGGTGGTCAATTCCATTCGTGGCTCTAAAAGACGCACATTGCCATATAAGTCGGCAATACGTTCATCGCCGTTGTACTTCAACGAGTCGGAGTAGATTTGTAAATCGCCTTGGTGTATGTACACATGGCCAAATGCATCAACGGCATTTCGGTCGGCATAAAAGTAAGCGCTGTCGCAGTCCATGTACACATCGCCTTGCTTCATTTTTACGCTACCTATAAGCTTCCGTACATTTTCGCCACGTACGTTACCTTTGGTAAGAATATCGGCACCTAGTATTTCAATCTTTTTCTTTTCCTGCGCTACAAGCGAGGAAACAGAATAGGTAAGAAACAAAAGGGCAAATACAAACCGTATAGTCATTTGATGATATTGGGAATTTGAGCCAGCGTACTCAAAAAGCAAGCCAATACAACGGGAATTACTTTTTAGGAGTTTTGGGTTTGTCGGAGCGTCCAAAAACGGAGAAGTGAATATATCTGCCCGGCGATTCTTTAAAGTCGACCAACAAACTATCCAAATCCGCAGTTGCTTTTTCAAGGTTGTCATACACCGCTCTGTCATGAATCAGCATCCCTACGGTTCCTTCGCCTTCGTTTATTTGCTTAAGCAATAACTTGGCTTGGTTTAGGGTACTATCCAGGGTGGTTATCATACCCTTTATATCCGATTCGGCAAGGGAGCCCGTAAGATGGTTCAAGTTCACAAACGTCGAATCTAGGTTATCGCCATTGCGTTTTACGATATCCAGCACACCTTCTAGGTTTCGTATAATACCTTGTATCGACTGCATTTCGCTCAGCAACAGTGAATCAACGTGTTTGGCCAAAATAGAGAACCTAGCAGTTGCCGATTCAACATTGGTTAAACTATTATTGATGGAGTTGTTTCCTAAAATACCTTCCACCACGCTCATTACCGTATCTATAGAAGAGATCAAGCCTTCGGCTTTAGTTTTCAAAGGGGCAATCTGTTCGTTAACCATATCAGCCAGCTTAGGTTCTAGGGCGCTCTTTAGGGTATCGCCGGTTACTACATAGCCATTTACTTCATCTGCAAAAATTATTTGTACAGCTCTGGTGCCCAAAAAATCAAGGCTCACCAGTTTTGCAGTTGAGTTTTTAGGAATCCTTACAGTCTCGTCCGTAATTTTTATTTCGGCTACCAATTTGCCGTCTGGGCGCATGCTAATTTTTCCAACCCTTCCAACTCCGTAGCCGTTTACCACTACCGAACTTGATTTGGTTAGCCCATCAACACGATCGTAAACCGCATATA
Source organism: uncultured bacterium (assembly GCA_903861055.1). Lineage (GTDB taxonomy): Bacteria > Bacteroidota > Bacteroidia > Chitinophagales > CAIOSU01 > CAIOSU01. Next base: position 279 of record CAIOSU010000398.1, on the reverse strand, counting down.
ACTTTACGGATTTGTCGAAAATGTTGTTGCCCTTTAAGAAGCTATAGCCAATAATCATAATGGCAATGCCAAAAGCTGCCATTATGCCGACCTTGGTTTCATCAGATATTTTCAACGGGAGCGGTTTTAGTCAAGCGGTAAAAATAGCTAAAAGTATTTAGTAGTGCATAATGCATACACGGTTGCGAACCGAATATACTGTTTGAATATCTATTTATTGTTTTTGCACGTCTTCAATTTGGTTTGCCTTTATTTTCCTAAGGCTTCGGTAATGGTTAT
>CAIOSU010000397.1 GCA_903861055.1 uncultured bacterium | reverse complement strand
CTAACGGTATAGAAACCTGCTGTTAAACCATTGAATATACCGGTACCATTTAACGGTCCTCCGTTGATGTTATAGAAATAACCCGGCAAGCCACCTGAACCTGTTGCTACAATACTACCCGTTGGGTTGCCACAACCAATGCCCGTTACCGCCAACGAAATGCCAACACCACCTGGTGCTGCTACGGTTACGGTATCGTAAACAAGGCAACCTTTGCCATCGCGCAAAATCAAGGTATAGGTTCCGGTAGTTAGGTTTAAGAAATTCGGTGATGATTGGAAAGCGCCATTGTTCAAACTTACTTGGTAAGGCAAGCTACCGCCCGATGGGTTGGTAGCGATGGCACCCGTTGGGTTTGTTGGGCAAGTTAAGTCATCAATAACCGGGTTCATGGCAAGTGCGGTAGGCTGCCTTACGGTAATCGTTCCTGAACCGGCACAGCCGTTGGTATCCAACACATTGATGGTGTATGAGCCCGTAGACAAGCCAGCAAATATACCGGAGCTTTGATAATTGGCACCGCCGTTAATCGAATATCTAAAAGGCGCTGTTCCGCCTATTGCCGTGGCAGTAATAGAACCATCTGCTCGGCCATTGCAATCAACACTATCTTGCACCAACCCAACAGTAAGCACGGCAGGTTGTCGAACGGCCAAACTGGCTGTGGCAGTACAACCAAAGTTATCACTGATGGTAACGGTATAGCTTGCCGCCGAAAGACCCGTAAACACATTATTAGCGGTAAATGGCCCGCCGCCTGAAATCCTGAATTGGTATGGCGATGTACCTCCTGAACCAGTAGCCGTTATGCGACCATCGTTGCCTCCGTTACAGTTTACACTATCCTGTGCCAACGCCACGCCTAGCGAGCCCGGCGCGGCAAGGGTTACCGTATCGGTTAGGGTACAACCTACTGCATCACGTACCCAAACTATGTAAGTTCCGGCTGGCAGCACGGTAAAGTTGTTATTGGCCGTGTATGGGCCTACTCCCAACCTATATTGCAGTGCACCTGTACCGCCTGCACCCGTGGCAAGTATGCTTCCCGTAGTGCCGCCACTGCAACCAATTGGGGTTACTGTAGTTGTTAAACTAAAAGGCGGTGGTGTAGTAAACGTGAAATTATAGGTAGTATCGCAACCATTGGCATCGGTAATCAATATACTGTGTGCTCCTGGCGGAACGTTGGTAAATGCGCCAGTAGCTTGCGGTGTGCCTGCATCAAGCGCATAAGTTTTGGTACCGGTGCCGCCTATAGCATTAACGGTTATAGCGCCATTGGTACCGCCACAGGTTGTATTCACAAACAATGTTTGCGACAATACAAATGGCGGTGGCGAGCTAATGGCGGCATTGCGGGTAAGGCTACAACCATTGGCATCGGTTACCGTTACGGTATAGTTGCCAGGTGCTAGGTTAATAAGCGTATCGTTTGTTTGCGGCGGAGTAGTGCTCCACACAATTTGGTGGTTTCCGGCACCTCCGTCTACAAATATGGTTATTCCTCCATCCAAGGTATTGGAGCAGCTTGCAGGGGTAACACTGGTTATTTGCGCTACCACTGGTACTGGTTCGTTAATAAAAGCAGTTGCCGATGCGGTACAGCCATTTAAGTCAGTAACCGTTACTGTATAAGAACCTCCAGCTAAGCCCGTTCTGTTAGGCCCAACAACTCCACCACCCCAGTTGTAGGTATAGCCTGGGGTCCCGCCAGTTACTGCGGCTTGTGCGGCCCCGTTGTTGGCGCCCGTGCAGGTTACGTCTGTTACACCTGTTATATAGGCTATAGGTGTGCCGTTGGCAGCAACAGTTTGATATTTGTTCGCGGTGCAACCGGTAGCCAAATTAGTTACCACTACTTGGTAGTTACCCTGGGGCACGTTATTGGCGGTAGCTGTATTTCTCGGCGGCACAGTATTCCAAGCATAGGAATAAGTTCCCGCAGGAGTTACTGTTACCGATACCGAACCATTGCTTCCGCAGGTAGCCGCAACCGAACTGGTGGTTAGCACTGGCTCGGGGTTTACGGTTATGGTTATCGAGTCAACATCAAAGCAAGTACCAGATGCATTGTAGCCATATACTAAATAGGTAGTTGTGGTTTGAGTTACAACTGTTACGGTACTATCGGTATTGGATGAAAGTCCTGTGCTTGGTGTCCAGATGTAGGTTGATGCACCCCTTACATTGATAACAGTTTGTCCACCTGCGCAATATTGCGGCGTACCTGAGAAAGTAAGATTTGGGGTGTCCTCTACTATCATAGTAATGGTAGTGGGTTGCGATAAGCCGCAACAGTCGGTAGTTACCCTGAGCGTTACCGTATAAGTACCAGCAGTGTTGTACACCACGTTGAGTACATTCTGAGTAGTATAGTTACTAGGCAAAATACCTTGTAGGTTCCAATCGTATGCCACCGCCAACGAGCTAGTGCGGTAGTTTACCGGCGTACCAGCGCAAATGCGATAAGTGGTTGCGTTTACCATGGTAGCACCCTGCACCGTAATATCGGGTACAAAGGAAGCATTGCTAATGGCAATATTAGCAAAGCCCAAGTAACTATTGGCCCCGAATGCAATATCCTTGCGGCCCGTGGTGGTGTATTGTGTTATAGTGCTTGCCCCAACACCGGTAGCAGGCGTGGCACCCGCGCCGTAGTTCCAAGCGTTTGAGCTTGGGCCAGCAAAAGTTATATTGGTATTGGTACAAGCTACATTAGTAGCTGTAATTACCGGCTGTGCGGTAAGGTTAAATAGCGTATCGGTAGTTACTGGGTTAAGGCCACCATCTTTATAATATCTAAAAGCTACCCCGTTAGCACCCGTTCCACCGCTACCACCATTGCCGCCTCTTCCGCCAAAGCCGCCATTGCCACCTGCACCTATTTCGCTTGGAGTTGATGTAGCTCCTATTCCACCAGGGCCGCCACTGCCACCTGTAGTACCAGTGCCCCCAGCACCACCTACGCCGGCTAAACCGCGTGTAAGGTTGCATTGCCTAAAGTTGCCGCCAGTGCCGTTGTTAAACAAATACAAAGCTATAGATGCACCTCCAGCAGAACCCCCTTCGCCACCGAGGCCGCCTTCACCGCCGCCGCCACCGCCACCAGCACCGTTACCGGCACCTGTAGCGCAACCGAGGCAATTGCCATGGCCACCGCCACCGCCGCCGCCTGAGCCACCGCCGCCGCCTTGACCGTCGGTACCATTAGCACCGTTGCCACCTGGCAAGAAAAAACCGCCGCCAAATGCACCGGCTGTGCCAATGGCACCATTTGTTCCATTAACTCCGTTGACACCTACTTGTCCGGGGTTACCGGGGTTGCCAGGGTCATCTCCAGCTCCACCTGCACCACCGGTTGCGATACCACCGCCGCCAAACAATCCTGAACTAGCCCCTCCTGTTCCACCTACTCTATCATCTTCTCCGCCCGTAGCGCCGCCGCCGCCGCCGCCGCCGCCGCGATAGTTTGAACCTACAGAACCAGCTTGACCTGGAGGGCCATTTTGGCAGCAACCAGCTCCATTAGAGTCAGTACCACCGAGGCCGCCGCCGCCGCCACTAGCGCCGCCGCCACCGCCACCATTGCCACCAGCACCTGGAAATCGGTCGTCATCATCGTTACCGTCCGTGCCATTAGCACCAGGCGAACCATTGGCACCATTAGCAAAACCATTATTGCCCGGTATGCCATCGCCACCATTTCCACAAATCAAACGAGTTCTTACTATTTCATAATTGCTACATGAGGTCATGTGCAATACGTAGTTTGAAATAGAACCTGCTGGCGCATCTTGCGTTTGTATGGTCAAATCTTGTAGCCTGAAAAACTGAGCAGTATTAATATAAAATGCCACAATACGCTGTGCGCCTGAAGGGCCATCAGGATTGTTGTTGGTGCGTAATATAGTGGTTGCACCAGGCAAGCTGCTCTTGCGCCATGCGTTACCTGGGTCAAAACCACCTTCAATGGTCATGTAGCTGGTAAAGTTGGTTATAGCATTGTCAATTACATAAGTGCCAATGGCCATTTTTATATTTACACTATTACAAGCACCTATGGTAAGGGCGTTTAGCAAAGTGGTTGGCGTAGCTTGGCTCAAACCATTGCCGCCACCATTGGTGGTAACGTATATGTTGTTGCAAACCGGTGCGGCAGGCGGTGGGTTAAGGGTTATAACCGATGTAGCTGGCAAGCTCGGGCAGCCAATAGCATCAAAGGCCGTTACGGTGTAAGTTGTTGTTCCGGTTGGAGATACTATTACGGATGAGCCCGTAAGGCCGCCTGGGTTCCAGGTATAGGATGTTACCGAAGAGCTTCCTGTTGCGGTAAGTGATATAGAACCGCCTGTGCATACCGTTGCAGCAGCTGGGAAAACAAAAACAGTCGGGGTAGGGTTTACCGTTACCCGTACATCATCAGAACCCGAGCAACCATCAGGATAATTGGCAGTAACGGTATATACCGTTGTTACGTTTGGCGATGCCGTTGGATTTTGGCAATTGGTACAACTTAAACCTGTTGTTGGTCTCCAAGAATAAGTGACGCCCGGAGCTGGTGTAGAGGCGGTTAAAGGGGTACTTCCACCTTGGCAAATCCTCAAATCAGGACCAGCAGTAACCGGAGGATTGGGGTTAGGGGTTACGGTAATGGTGTATGTGTAAATGTTCAATCCAGGAATTGGGCAGGCATTATCCCTCACTTCCAACGAAAAGTTGTGCACGCCAATATCGCCAGGGCCAGGAGTCCAACAGAAAGTAGCTCGTGGGAAAGGAGTTCCAGTGGTTGTAAACGTAGCACCTTGTATACCACCGTTCCAATTCATGTTAACCTGTTGGCCGGCATTTAGGTCGTTAGAGCTGATATCAAAACACAACGGGAAACCGGCACACACATCAATAGTGTAAGCTCCGCCCACACCACTGGTACCGTTAATGCCACTAGCAGTAGGCAATTGGTTGTTGCAATTGATTACCACTAGCTGCAAATCTCTTATCACAGAGCCAATGAGTACTCCGTTTCTATATTCATCTACCCTGATAGTTACCACTGCCTGTTGTGGGTTGGCAGGCGTAAAGCTCATTTGGCCGCTTTGGGTATTGAAACCAAAACCTCCAGTGGTGCTTAGTGGGCTAGTGGCAGTAAAACTGCCATTGTATGGTATGTTGGCCGTTGGCGCTGTGCGGGGAGGTACAAGTGTGTATACTAGCGAGTCGCCGTCAATATCAATGGCACCGTGGTTATAAAAGAAAGGCTGGCCCGCACATAGGTATGGAGTAGGCAATGAGGTAAAAAACGGTGAGTTGTTGCATAAGCCTCCGGCATTGTTCAACCTTGCTTCTACATAAAGGCTCTGGCTACCAGGATTTTGCAAGTTAGTAATGGCCGAGTTACGGCAACATAGGTTATAGCTTATTACCCAATCGTTGCAATTGGCAGGCAAGGTAAAATTGCCCCTATAGGTATACTGCTCAATACCGGGTAGGTTGCCGCCGCTGCATGATGATGAGCCCAACTGGCCAGCACAAATGGCCGAAACCTCAATGGTGCTAATCCGTGCCAAGCTGGTGGAGGTAGTAATACCACAAGATGCCGATGATATGCTGATGAAAGCATTTGAAGGCGCCGAAACACCATCGCAATCGCGGTAAAAGTTAACCGTAAATTCATACTGATTTCCACCCAAGCACTGGTAGGTAAGGTCTATACCCACGGCGTGCGACGCCACGGCTTTATTGTTGAATACAACAAACGATGATAGGAGCAATATCGTAATTGCAAGCGCTCTGGAGCGTAAAAATCCCCTCATACTGAAGCAGGTTTAGATTGTAGCAATAAGGTTAAAAATGCGTGCGAGGCGAACTAGCTTTAAATATAGTTATTTTATAACAAACCCAAGCAATTTTAAAAAAAGAAAAGCCCACGCTGATTGCGTGGGCTTTTAAGTAAGTTTTTACACCTAGCGTTATTTACCGAAGCAAGGTTATGCTTCCCTTTTCTTCTATTTTATCTCCATTTTCGAAATACAGTTCGGCATAGTATACGAACACTCCTGGCTGCATTAAGGTTTCTTTGAATACACCATTCCAACCGCTGCTTAGGTCATTGCTTTCAAACACTTTTTCGCCCCATCTATCAAAAATGCTGAAGTTAACACTGCTTATCGCTTTGCCGTATATGTAAAACACATCGTTGTACCCATCGGCATTTGGCGAGAATGCATTGGGTATGTAGTAAAGCTTTGTTTTTTCGTTCACATCCACAATAGTAGTATCCGACGTTTTACAACCAGCAGCATCGGTCATTTCTACTATGTAAGTGGTGGTGTACAATGGGCTGGCCACTGGCGCCTCGCAATCGTCGCAATCCAAGGCATACGATGGTTGCCAACTGTAAGTAACACTGGCATTGGCATTAGTGGTTATATAGGTATTGAGTTGCACATTACCGCCCAACGGTATAGTGCTGCTATCGGGTACAATGTCAATGCCTGTCTCGGCAGGGTCAACCAGCGTAATTACTTGCTCAATTTCGCAACCATTGGCATCTGTAGCGGTCATCAATTGGTCGCCAGCGGCTAAGAATATGGCTAAGGAATCGCCTACAGTCCCGTTCCAATTGTAAACGTAGTTTGGCACACCTCCTTGCACGGTTACTGCTGCTGTGCCATCGTCATAACCAAAGCAAGTTGGGTCAGTTTTGGTAAAGGTTAGGTTTAACTCGGTGGGTTGCTCAATCAGCACCGACTGGGTTGTTGTGCAGCCGTTGTTATCGGTTACCACAAGGTCGTAACTACCTGCGCTCAAACCAACCGCCTGCGCGTTTAACTGAAAAGGGTTGGTATTCCATACAAAAGAATAGCCGGGCGTTCCGCCCGCTACATTTGCCTCTGCAATACCGTCGCTATCGCCAAAGCAGCGCACATCTGTTTTTACAATATTGGCTACCAGCTCGGTAGGCTCAACAATGGTAATATTGCCCACGCTCTCACACAAATTCACGTCGGTAACGGTTACGTTGTAAGTACCTGCGCCCAAATTATTGGCCCTGGTGGTAATTTGCGTTCCCGCGTTAAAATCCCACTGATAAGTATATCCAGCAGTTCCGCCACTAGCTACAACCTCTGCTTGCCCGTCGGTAAGCCCGAAACAAGATACATCCCTAGTTGCGCTGGTTAACGACTCAAGTAATGGCGGCTGAACCAACGAAACGGAATCCACTTTTTGGCAATTATTGTTATCCGTTACGGTAACCAAGTAGGTGCCTTCTTCGAGCCCATTAAGCACTGCCGTTATCACGGTGCCTGAATTAGTAGCCCATGCAAAACTATACGGCGGAGTACCACCTCCAGCCAATACCGAGGCTGCACCATCGGCGCCATTGTAGCAACTGATATCCCTGCCATTGTAGTTTGATACTACCGATGTAAGCGAGGTAACCGGGGTAGGCTCGTTTAGCGTTACCGTTGCCGATACTACACACTCGTTTAAGTCGGCTACTAACACGGTGTAGGGTACATTGGCACTCAAGCCTGTTGAGGTTTGGGTAAGTTGCGAGTTAGGATCGTTCCATACATAGGTATACGGCGGCACACCACCTATTGGGTTGGCAATAGCAGTGCCATCAGATGCACCTGCGCAACTCACATTAAACCCATTGTAATTGGAGGTAATGGAGGCCGTGGTAGCAAGTGGCGGTGGCTGTGAAAGCGTAGTACTATCGATAGCCAAACAGCCATTCAAATCGGTAACGCGCAAGGCATACGTGCCAGCAACTAAATCGCTTGCATAGGCTGTAATTTGGCTGTTTTGGTCGTTCCAACTGTAGTTATACCCCGGTGTTCCGCCCGTAACATTGGAGCCAATGGCGCCAGTATTACCGCCAAAACAAGAAATGTTATATCCGTTCACGGTGGCTGTGCTAAACACACTCAAACCCACGGCAGCTGGCTCAACCAGCGTAACCGTTGATTGGGCCGTACAATTATTCACATCCGAAACGGTTACATCATATACGCCAGGGCCTAAGTTAGTGGCCGTTCGCGAAACTTGGCTATTGGCTGCAGCGCTCCATACATACGTGTATGCACCTGTGCCGCCGGCAGCCGTTACCCTTGCCGACCCGTCGTTAGCACCAAAACAACTAATATCGGCTCCGTTGTAATTAGAAAAAACCACCGCATTGGCCACTACTTGTGCGGGCTCGGTAACGGTAACCGAAGTGCCTGTATTGCAACCATTATCATCGGTAACGGTAACTGCATAAGTACCAGGACCAAGGTTATTAATAGTGCTGGTAGTTTGGTTATTGGCATTGGGGCTCCAAACATAAGTGTATGGCAATACTCCGCCCGTAGCTACAGCTTCTATTGCGCCATCGGCTGCGCCAAAGCAACTTATATCGGCACCATTGTAACTGGAGATTAATGTTGCTAGGTTAATAACCAATGGGCCGGGTTGAAACACATAAGCATTAGCTGTTGCGGTGCATCCGTTATCGTCGGTTACGGTAACGAAATAATTACCAAAGCCAACATTTATAATATTATTGTTGGTGTTTACTTGATTGCTTACCGACCACTCATAACCATACGTTCCGTTGGCACTGGTGCCACCCGTAACCGCTACGGTTGCCGTGCCATCGGCATTGCCATTACAAACCGAAGGCGTAGAAGTGGTTGTAAGTATCATGGAATCGGGCCCAGGTACCACCACGTTGTAAACTACCGCACAATTGCTTGCATCGGTAATAGTTACTGGGTAAGTGCCCGATTGTATGTTGGTTACGCTTGGGCCAGTGGCACCACTTGGCCACGCAAAGCTTATGGGCGGTATGGCCCCCGAAGATATGCTGATGCTGGCTGCACCATTACTACCCCCTGGGCAAGTTGGCGGCACCACGTTTGAGTTGACCGTATAACTTGAAGGCGATACGTTGATGGTAAATGATTGTATGGCCCTAGCCGTTATGGGGCAAGCATCATCTTCAACAGTAACAATAAAATTGTACTGACCCGTTTGGCCAGGAGCTGGTGTCCAGCAGAAAGTTGCCACAGGTGGCTGGGTGCCACTTAGGGTAATAGTTGCTCCGGCTGGTAGGTTGTTGTAGGTTACGGTAAGTATGTTACTGGCGTTAGGGTCTTGAAAATTAATATCGAAACACAATGGGTTTCCGCCGCAGATAGTGGATGTGTAACTGGCTGGTTGCCCGTTAAATGCTGGCCCGCTGCCATTTACGCCCGACATGATAGGTGGGTTATTGTTGGGGCAGTTTACCACCACCACTTGTATATCGCGCATGGTAGAACCAATAAGCACACCGTTACGGTACTCCCTCACCAGCACCGTAACCACCGCATTTTGGGTTTGGCTAGGCGTAAAGGTCATTTGGCCTGTTTGATTATCAAACTGAAAAGGCCCATTGGTGCGCACTGGGTTGTTTATATTGGTGCCGCCCGTAAAAGGTATGTTGGAGCCCGCAGCCTGCAGAGGATTAATAATGGTATAACTCAATGAATCTCCATCAATATCAATGGCACCGTGGTTGTAAAACGTTTGCTGGCCTACACAAACAAAAGGCACCGGCTGGGTCGAAAAAAAAGGCGAATTATCGCAAGGGGTAATGGTATTGTTAAGCCTAGCTTCAACGTACAAGTCTCTGCTGCCTGGGCTCGAAAGGTTGGTAATGGCACTGTTTCGGCAACAAATACCATAACTAAACACCCAATCGGTGCACTGCGCCGGTAAGGTTATCACCCCCTCGTAAACGTGCTCTTCAAAACCGGGATTGTTGCCACCACGGCAGCGGGTAGTGTTTTGTTGCGACACGCAACGGGTTACCAGCTCGGTTACGCTTGTCCTTGTTGCTGTAAATGTTAGGTTTCTGCCACAACTAGCCGACCTAGCATTTATCGACACCGAACTTGGAGCATTGATACCTGCACAATCGCGGTAAAAAGTAAGCCTTACGCGATACTGGTTATTGCCCAAACAAGTGTAGCCTATATCGGCACCCACCGCATGAGAGGCAAATGAAACCTGCGGTAAAAAGGCAAAAATCAATAGCGTGATAGCTACAAAATACTTCCTTAATGGAGTACTGTTTTTAAACATAATCCGCGGCAATAAAAAAGTTAGCTTAATAGGGCTAACTAATATAGCAACTTATGCCAAGAAAGCAAAAGAAAAACAGGGTTTATTACTTGACGAAATTTTGTAATTAAAACTTCGGACAGAATTTAACGGGATTAATGCTGCGCGGAGGGTCTTGATTATGGGTATATACTAGCGCAACTTCTACGGCACCTTTGCTGTTGGTGGCAAGGTTAATATCGGATGTAGTAACATCAAAGCTAACCCCAGCTCGGAAACCTTTTATTTCATATCCCACCATAGGTATAACGGCATCGCCCACGCGGTACCATGCACCAACATACAAGTAGGACGCTTCGGCTAATTTGTAAGCCAAAGCAGTTCCAATATTAATTTGTGATGCTGTGTTTTGAGAGAGCACCATAAAGCCTGGGGTAATAGAAATGTACTTGCTCAAGGTGATTTCCATACCGCCGTGCGCCGTAATTTTAGGGCTCAATTTGTTCTCGGCACCCAAGAAACTCTCGGTAGGGCTGTTTAAGTGGCTATACGCACCACCTAAGTATAGGTTGTGTTTTTTGCCAACCCTTGAGCGCCACAACAAGCCGATAGAAACATCTGGATATATCATTGATGATTTGGCAAAATTCTCGCCGTTGGGGCCTACGTTAAAGCCATCAACACCATTAAACTGCGACTCGAAAGTAAGCTTCGTAAAATCGATGCGCTTTTGGATAATACCACCCTGCATACCCAAAGTAATGCTGTGGCGCTCGTATTTGTCAACGGTTTTGGTATAGGCTATTGATGCTGAAATAGCAGTAGTGCTTAGTCCACCGTCGCCTGCCCTATCGCTATAAAATTGTAAGCCAGCACCAAAATGGTCGGCACCTAGTTTTTTGCGAAAGAATGAACCATCAACCGATGCACCATAAGTCATGTAAGTGGCATTGTTGCTGTTCCAGTCGTTTTTGAAGTATTGCGTGCGGAAATTGGCCGCAACCCGAAAATCGGCATTGAAACTACCAGTAAGAGCTGGGTTGAGGGTAAGTGGTGATGAAAAGTATTGCGAAAAGTGAATGTCCTGCGCCTGGGCGGCAACGCCCAAACAACAACAAACAACCAAGGCCATTAGGTGCTTAACAGAAAATGTAGGCATAGCAAGTGGCATTTTTTTACCGCAAAGGTTAAAAATAGCAAAAAAATTGATTACCAAATAGGGTTAATGCCCATGCTGGTCGAATTTAACTGGGGAGTGTTGCTTTGTTGTGATGATTTTATTGGGATTGGAACGGTAGTAAAAGGGATAACCCGCCTATTGTGTTGTATGGCAGATTTGTGTGTGTTTCATGGTGAGCGTAGCCAAACCGCTTTTATATATGAAGGTTATTGCTATCCGATGAACCTTTCCACCATTGACTAAACACCCCTCACTTCCCCATTCGGCAACGCAATTACGGCTTTTACGGCATAATTTGGAATTACTCAACAACAAAACCCTTCCAATTGCGCATATATTGTACAAATGCCTCTCCCAAGCCTTCTTGGCGCAAATAGTCGGCCGTAACGGGGGTTTCTTTCGATTGGAAATCAGGGTCGTTCATGACCTTTACCGGGAAATCGTGATGCAAAATGCCCGACTTACCAATGGTTACAAAATCAATACCCGCATCCAATACTTTGCTCACGGCAGCACTGCTGTGTAAATTACCCGCTACTGTTAGCTTCACGTCTCTATTGTCTAAGCTGGTAAAGTAATCCATCAGGGGCTTTCCGGTTTCTTCCGCTGGTTTAAACACATCCCACAACGATATATCCAAAAAGTCAATCTTACCATTATCAATCAGTTGCTGGCTGATGGTTACAACTTCATCCAATTGCATACCAAAGCGTTCTGGCGAAAGGCGCACACCCAACAAGAATTTGTTGCCACAAGCTTTGCGGATGCCATCCACTATTTCAAATAGCAGTCTAGCTCTGTTTTCTAAGCTCCCACCATACTTATCAGTTCGCCGATTGTACTCCGTACTAATAAACTGTGTAATCATGTAGCCATGTGCACCATGTACCTCCACGCCATCATATCCCGCTTGTTTGGCCCTTACTGCTGCGGCAATAAAGTCATCACGCAGTTGCTCAACCTCTGTGGTGCTTAGCGCTCGGGCTTTATATTTCTCACTTTCAGAAGGCGCAACAACTTGTTCACCAGTCAATTCGGCATTGGCGCGCACACCACCGTGGTGTAACTGAACTACCGAGAGGCTTCCCAGTTCGCGAAGTGCGGTAGTTAAGCGCTTGTGCCCTTCGATATGCTCATCGGTATGAATACCCAACTGACCTTTCCAGCTCCTACCATTGTGCTGAACGCTGGTGGCACACGTCATTACTAACCCAAACTGACCTTTTGCCCGCATGGTAAGCCAGTTCAGCTCGTCATCGCTCAAGGTTCCATCTTCGTGGCTTTGTAAATTAGTTAATGGTGCCAACATAAACCGGTTCTTCATTTGTAAGCCGCAAGCAAACAACATGGGAGATTTAGCAGTAGCCATCGAATTATTTTTCATTGTTTAGTTTTTAATAGCAGCTTCAATCATTCTATCAACGTTACTCCCCCTTCGGCACGGCAATTACCGCCTTTACGGCATAGTGGTCGCTGAGGTCTTCGCGGAGCACGCGGTAATCTATTACCGGGAAACTGGTGTGCGCCAATATATAATCAATGCGCAACGATGGGAACGGGCCATTGTAGGTGTTGCCAATGCCGCGGCCATCTTTTCTAAAGGCATCTTGCAGACCTTTGTGCAGCGTGCGGTAAGCATACGAGTTGGGCGAATCGTTAAAATCGCCGACCACTATGGCGGGTATATCGTGGCTCATTATATGCGCCTCAATGGTATCGGCTTGGTGTCCGCGCTTTTGGTAGCCAAGCTTAAGCTTGCCCAATACCTGCCTTACCGGAAACCGGCTGGCATCGCCCGCTTTGCTTACGCGCTCCATTTCTTCATATTCGGCACCCGCAAATTGTATGCTTTGCAGGTGCACGTTGTACACATTAAACCGCGTGCCGTTTACTTCAATTTCGCTAACGATGGCCATGTTGTGCTTAGAGTTGCTAAACCTGATGGCCACCTCCTTTTTAATGGGGTACTTGCTAACAGTGGCTAGCCCCCAATATTTGGTTTTGTATAGCGTAAGCGATTTCCGAAAATGGACATAAGGATATGTTTTCTGCAACTCCTTTAGCGTGTTGTAGCCTTTGGTATCATCGGTATAAAACTCCTGCAGCACTAGTATATCAGGGTCTTCGAGCCTGATGAGGTCCAACATTTGCTGCTTTACCTTGCCCTTGCCACTCCAATTGTACAGATCAAAATTCTTCACATTCCAGGTCATGATGCTCACCTCACGGTAGCCCTCGGGGGTTTTATCAACGGAAGGGAGGAAAGAAATGTAGCTGTAGATGTTGTAACTGCCCAATAGCAGGCAAACCGCAACTATGGCGGCCTGTTTGCGGTTGACGAAAAAAGCTATCCATAACAAAACTACCATGCCTAACACGCACAACGGAAAACCTAGTCCAACAATGCCTAGCAACGGGTATGCCTCGGGGTGCACAAATGGAGCCAAACACGATAGCAAGTATATACCGCAGCCCAGCAGCAAGCAAAGCATCCATAAAACCTTTAAGGCATGAAGCATTGGTTAGTCTTTGTTGCTGTAACGGAAAAGGAATGCCTTTTCGTCTTTGGTGAGGCTGTCGTAGCCCGATTGGTTTATTTTATCGAGAATATCGTCGATGCGGGCTTGATCGGGCGCAGTGTTTTTGTTTTTGGCGGCGGTGTTGGTTGCCACCTCCCGCTTATAAACCACCCTAGGGCCTTTAGGTGTTTTTTTGAAAGGCCTCGTCACAAATGCTAGTACATTGTGAAACGGATTGGACCAGTTATGCCCTACTTGCAACTGCTTGATATAAATAAAACCTAACAAGGCCCCACCAAGGTGTGCAAAGTGCCCTCCGGCGTTGCCATCGTGCATGAGCAGCAAATCGAGACCAACAAGCACCATGGCGAAGTATTTGAGTGCCACATCGCCAATAAACAAAACCCTAACAGGCAGGTTGGGTACCAAGGTAGCGGCAGCTACAACAATGGCCAGCACCCCACCCGATGCACCGATAGCAATATTAGGCTCAATGCCAGGGCCAATGACATTTACCAGGTTTTTGATGATAATAAACACCACGCCACCCGAAAAAGAACCGTATAAAAATATAGGCATAATGTGCCGCTCGCCAACAAAGCCTTTTATAATATCTGCTAGCCAATAAAAGAGCACCATATTGAAAAACAGGTGCATAAAATCGTATTGGGCAAAAGCCGAGGTGATAAAAGTCCAAGGCCGCTTGACGAAAACATGCCAGTCCCAGTTCAATCCAATCCATTGCAGCACATCATCCAACACACCATAGGCGCCCGCCCGATTGCCGGTGGCTATAAGTGCACCCAGTATAAGCATATTGAGCAGCACAAAAACGGCTACATTAACAATAACAAACCACGTAATGACCCCGCCACTATTTATCTGCAGCTTAAAATCATCCCACATGGTTCTGGCGTTGCTCATGGTTGTTGGTTGCGGGTTAGGGGTTACGGGCTACAAGTTGCAATTAACAATTAATTATATAAATATTGTCTTGTGTCTTGAAAACTCAATAAAAATGGTTTCGGTTGCGTTGCCAGTATTTTATCAGAATAAACGCAATCAATGCCCCGCCAAGGTGGGCAAAGTGCGCCACGTTGTCGTTGGGGTTGTTTGCAAAGCCCCTGTAAAGTTCGTAAATAATAAGACCCGATACTACATACTTGGCCTTAACCGGGATAGCAAAGTATAGGTAAATTAACGAGTTGGAATACAACATACCAAAAGCCGTAAGGATGCCAAACACCGCGCCTGAGGCGCCTACTACTGGCCCAAACAATAAAGGGTCGTAATTGCCACTATAAATTTCGTAGGCCGTTACGCCCTGGTGCAAAAATGCGGCCCCTAAACCAGTAATCATATAAAACTCCAAGAAACGCTTCGGGCCCCAAACGTTTTCTAGTGGCGAACCAAACATCCAAAGGGCAAACATATTGAACAAGATATGCTGCCAACCGCCGTGCATGAACATGTGCGTGACCACTTGGTGCGGCATAAAATAATCTGACTGCACGGGGAACATACCCAAATACCTAATCAAATCGATACCTTGCCCTTCGAAAACCAAAGTGGCAATAAAAAATAGCACGTTAATGATAATCAAGTTCTTGACTATCGTTGGCATGGCATTGGGGCGGGTAGGCTGGAAATAACTCATAATATCTTTAATCACTAAAACGCTAAGTTATCGAAAATGTTAGACACAATTGTTTGAGGTACGATGTACGAAGTACGATTTACGATTGGATTAACAAGAAGGAACCATGTGCAAGTTTTGCATATCAGGTTTCTATACAATCGTAACTCGTACTTCTGAAATCGCAAATAACAAAGAACTTTTACACCCCCTAAACAGTTAACTTAGCAACCTCAAACAACGCTAATGAAAATTGGTATAGTATGTTACCCTACCTATGGCGGCAGCGGCGTAGTAGCCACTGAGCTTGGTAAAGCCCTGGCCGACAAAGGCCACGAAGTGCATTTTATCACTTACAAGCAACCCTTTAGGCTCGACCACTTTAGCAACAACCTGTTTTACCACGAGGTAAACATTGCCGACTACCCGTTGTTTGATTATGCCCCATACGAAACCGTGTTGGCCAGCAAATTGGTTGACGTAACCAAGTACCAAGGCCTTGACTTGATACACGTGCACTACGCAATACCACATGCTTCGGCTGCTTACTTGGCCAAACAAATTTTACGCGAAGAAGGCATTAACGTACCCGTAATAACCACCCTGCACGGCACCGATATAACATTGGTGGGTAAAGATGCCACCTATGCCCCGGTGGTAACGTTCTCCATCAACAAATCAGATGGGGTTACGGCGGTATCACAAAACCTGAAAGACGAAACTTACCAGCATTTCAACATCAAACGCGATATTGAGGTCATTCCCAACTTTATAGATTTTCAGCGTTTCAGCAAAACCAATAAAGAGCACTTCCGCAAGGCAATAGCACCTGATGGAGAGAAAATCATGATTCACGTATCCAATTTCCGGAAAGTGAAACGCGTACGCGATGTGGTAAAGGTGTTTAAGCAAGTAGTTGAGCAAGTTCCTGCCAAGCTACTATTAGTTGGCGATGGCCCCGAAAGACCACACGTGGAGCAACTCTGCCGCGAATTGGACATTTGTAACCATGTACGATTTTTGGGCAAGCAAGAAGCCGTAGAAGAGTTATTGGCTATTAGCGATTTATTTATGATTCCTTCGGGCAGCGAAAGCTTTGGCTTGGCGGCCCTTGAAGCCATGGCCTGCGAAGTGCCCGTAATATCATCTAATATAGGTGGTTTGCCAGAAATAAATATACACGGCCAAACAGGTTACCTAAGTAATGTGGGCGATGTAAACGATATGGCCAAACATAGTATTGCGCTTCTTAGTAATCCCGAATTATTGGCGCAATTTAGAAAAAATGCCTTTGCACAGGCGCAAAAATTCGCGCTGGCCAATATTCTGCCCATGTACGAAAACTACTATGCGCGTATAGTAGAACAGGTAAAAGCCGAGGGCTTCGCAAAACTTAAAATATAGCACAGCCAGCGACGTTATAAGGGCACTTTAGGTATACAAAACCAACCATTTACAAAATAAATTGCGAAACCCCCATTAGGTTTGTATTTTTGGGGACTAACGTTTGATTTATGAACTTGAAAGAGATTGTTTCTATTAGTGGCTTGAGTGGCCTACACAAAATTGTGAGCCAACGCGGCGATGGACTTATTGTGCATTCGTTTGATGACAACAAGTCGAGATTTGTGCCTAACCGCACACACATTTTTACCCCATTAGAAGGTATTACGCTATACACCCAAACCGACAATATAGAGTTGACGAAGGTGTTAGCCGAAATGAAAAAGCAAAAAGACACCAACCCACCAGTTGATGCCAAAGCCAGCAGCGACCAGCATAAAGAATACATGCGCAGTATTGTTGCCGATTTTGACGACGAGAAAGTATATGTAAGCGACATTAAGAAGCTTATTAAATGGTACTTTATTTTGGAGACCCAAGGCCTGTTGGTTGAAGAAGCTCCTGCAGAAGAAGAAGCTGCGCAAGAAAAAGCTCCTGCCAAAAAGAAAACGGAGAAAGCAGAAAAAGCAGAAGCTACCGAAGAGAAGCCTGCAGACAAGAAAAAGCCTGCCGCTAAAGCCAAAGCCGCCAAAAAAGGGGGCGCTGATGAGTAATGAGGCCGCAGCCCTAGGTGTAAAGAAAGTACGTCAATTTGTTCCTGCCGATTTTATAGTGACCGATTGGGCTGCTTTGGAGCCCTTTTACAACGAATTGCTAGAAAGGCCACTACCTGCACTGGTTGCGATGCAGCAATGGCTGCGCGACCGCAGCGAATTGGATAGTGTAGTGAGCGAGGAATACCGTTGGCGGTACATAAACATGACCCGCGATACTCGCGACTTGGAAACCACCGAGAAGTTGCAGTTTTATTACAAAGAGCTCGACCCAAAGCTTAATACTTACAATTTTAAGTTGAACGAAAAGTTGGTAGCCTCGCCGTTTATTGACGAGCTAGACCCCAACCAATACTTCATATACCTGCGCAACGTGCGCAAGCAAATTGAACTTTACCGG
>CAIOSU010000396.1 GCA_903861055.1 uncultured bacterium | reverse complement strand
CAGCTTCTCGTTACTATCCGGCTGCGATTGGCCGAAGGTAAGGCCCTTGGCCGCGTATAAGTAAGCGGTTTCGTCGGCTATGCAGTTGCTGGTGTGTATGGTCATTATGTGTTGCCAGTGCTCGGCAGTAATGCCCGTTTCTTCTAACAGTTCGCGCTTGCCCGAAATGATAGGGTCAATATCAAACTTGCCACCACCTTCCACAATCTCCCAGCTATAACGCTCTAGCGGGTAACGGTATTGACCTACCAACCAGGTATTGTATTCATCATCGAGTGGTAATATGCCTATGGCCAAGTGCTTTGCTGATACTACGCCGTATATGGTTTCTTTGCCGCTGGGGTCAAGCACATCATCTTGCCTTACCTTAATCCATGGGTTGTCGTACACTACATTCGAACCCAACAATGTCCATGGGTTTTCTTCGTCTTGAAGTTCAACTTTACGCTTACTCATCCTGCAAAAGTAAATTTATTAATTCGGTTACGCCTTCAGTAGCCGTTTTTTCTATAAAATGGATGTTGCTGGGCAGCGAAACATCGGGTCTCTTGGGGTCTATTATATAAATGGGCCTGCCCTTACGCACATAATTAACTAAGCTAGCAGCAGGATATACTACCAGCGAAGTGCCTACTACTAGAAAAATATCAGCATTCATGGTGGCTTGCAGGGCAATATCCATCATGGGTACTGCCTCGCCAAACCAAACAATATGTGGGCGTAGTTGATGGCCCTTCTCGCATTTGTCGCCAATATTTACATCAGTGGTGCGGTCGTATACCAATTCCTCAACCACGCTGCTCCGTACCTTAAGCAATTCGCCATGCAAATGTATGATGTTTGATGAACCGGCGCGTTCGTGCAGGTCATCCACGTTTTGGGTTATTATCTGTACATCAAAATGCTTCTCCAGCTCAACCAGGCCCAAGTGTCCAGCGTTAGGTTGCGCATCTAGTACATTGCGTCTGCGCTCGTTATAGAAACGGGTAACCAACACCGGGTCTTTACGCCAGGCGTCGGGGGTGGCTACATCTTCAATACGGTATCCTTCCCATAGTCCGCCCGCATCGCGAAACGTGCGGATGCCGCTTTCGGCACTAATACCGGCACCTGTAAGCACTACTAACTTTTTCATGGGGCGTTGTTTGCCCATTTACAAGGGCATTGACAATAATGGGCAGTGGGATTAAAACATTCAACGATTATTGTTCTTCCTCAAAATACTTCACCAGCTCCAGTTTTACTCCTTGGTAATCGGGGTCGTTTTCGATAAGCAATACTATTTCGATAGTGCCAGGTATTGCGGTGGTGGTATCCTTAAAATCCCAAGTGTTCCAACCAAGTTCATCTTGGCGCCCTTCGCCATATCGCTTCTGGAAAAACTCCCTTAGGTTTTCAGTTATATCCTTAAGTCCTTCTTGGTCGTTTGTCTTGTAGTCAATAGCAATGATATCCAATTGGTTATCGCTATTAAACATATAGTCTACTTTAAGGGTATCGTTAGGGAAATCTTT
>CAIOSU010000395.1 GCA_903861055.1 uncultured bacterium | reverse complement strand
TACCTGCGCGTTTTATACTCCATAAAAAGCGCATGAAACTTACCGCCATCAATCCACATTTTAATGCTTGCGACCAAAAATGGGATCTGATGCACGAACAAGATGACGGCAGACTGTGCCAAAGTTGCGAGCGGGTATTGATTGATTTTACCCGAACCACCGAACAGGAAGTACTGAACCAGCAGCGCTCTAACGATTTTAACCTCTGTGGCCGCTATACCCACAGACAAGTTGATCGGCTGCACCGCCACCTAACCTTGGAAGAAAGCCAAAACAACCGCCCTTGGCTGGTATCGTTGGCAATGGGTTTGGGTAGTTTGCTGCCAGTGGGCGTTGCCGCGCAAAACAACTTGCCAATGAATAGCACTGGAGAGGAAACCCCAAAGCGACTCATGAAAGGCATAGCGGAGGAGGAGGTAACAATAGAAATGATACCGACAAATAACCCTGATAAAACTACCGTGATTTTGGGCAATATGCGGCCCAGCTCTTTGGTAGAAGAAACGGTAAATATGGATACCGTAAAAGTACCCATTGCCTATACAGTGCCATTGCCAGGGGCACCTAGCGATATAAAATACCCTTTGTTGGATGTAATTGCCGCAACAGATACTTTGATAACGCTCAAAGGCACTGTAAAAGACCACGACACAAAAGAGCCCGTGCCCTTTGCACAAGTTTGGATTGAAGGTACCCAAACCGGCACTATGACCGACTTTGATGGCAATTTTGCATTAACCATTCCAACCAATGCCGCACAAGTGACCATAATAGCGGCTTATATAGGATATGAAAACGACTCCAACACGATAAACCTACAGTCAAAAAACAAAAGTGATTTAGCCTTGCAGATGTTAGAGCTTAAACTTGAGAGCCATATAATGGGCATAGTGACAATTGTTTCTGGCAATCCTTATACCTTCGGCCAAAAGCTACGGCGCTGGAGCAACCCTGCTAATTGGTATCGGGCTATAAAAAATAGACTGGAATATAAATAAGTTAACATTGGCGGCTAAAAGCATTACGCTGAAGTGTTTACATTTGCAACATCACCATTTGCAAACCTCATGCCTACCCCACAACAAATAGCCGACGAGATATTTGACCTATACGCCAAATACGGCCGTGCCGACTATATCGGCGAGCCGGTTTCGCAAATTGAGCATATGGCCCAAGCGGCGCAATGCGCCCAGCAAGAAGGTTTTGATGATGAGGTGGTATTGGCGGCCTTCTTTCACGATATTGGCCACATTTGCGTAAACGAGGAGCAATATAAAAACATGGGCGGCTTTGGCAACCAAGAGCACGAAAAGGTGGGTGCCGAATTCCTTCGCCAAAGGGGCTTCCCCGAAAGCCTTTGCCAAATGGTAGGCAACCACGTTATAGCCAAGCGCTACCTTACGTATAAGTACCCCGACTATTACGCCAAACTATCAGAAGCAAGCAAAGAAACCCTGCGCTACCAAGGCGGTCCCATGAGCGCTGAAGAAGCAAATGCATTCGAGCAAGATCCATTATTTACCGCCAGCATAAAGCTCCGCGAGTGGGACGAACTGGCCAAAGAAGAGCATAAACCGCTACCTGACTTGGAAGTATATAAGCAGATGGCGGTGCGGTTGCTGAGGAGGTAAAATTTACTGGTGCGTGAAGTTACTTCCGTGCAGTTGAAACTTGGTTCCAACTGTTTATGTGTGGGAATTAAGTTCTTGGGTCACGGAATAGGAACTTAATCAAGAGGAATAAATAGTTGGCTTTGTGCTGCTTTAGCCAAGACCATTTTTAGTGTCATTAAAATAATGATATATCTGGTGGCTACTCCAGTTTTTGCATTCAGCAAGTTCCGGCAATATGTTCCATTCTCCATTAATAACGGCTTGCTTTTTTGTCCGGCTCCAACCTTTTATCTGTTTTTCCCAAGCTATAGCCTGCTGTACCTC
>CAIOSU010000394.1 GCA_903861055.1 uncultured bacterium | reverse complement strand
GTGGGTTTGGTATTTAAAAGCGCTTTACCAACGTATCCAGCATTTAGTTCAATACAAATCTTGATTTCTATCAGCTAACTAACCATCGATAGTCATATGTTGATTTTAGACTCATTAGCAATTTTGTAGTGTTAACCAATTTAAAAACTAACTATGAAAAGCAAATTAATTATTATGATGGCCGTTCTTTTGGGCATGATGGCTCAAATTAATGCGCAAACACTATGTAATGCCGATAGGGTAGAATATGTGGAACACAAAAATACCCCCAACCCTGCCACGGGCACTTACACCCTCACGAGGCTTGCTACCTCCTCTACGTACAAGGCTTCGCAGGCCTATCACTATTCGGGAGAAGGTAGGATTACCCAAGTGCGAGTTTATGGCGACTACCCAGGTGGTTTTTGGGGCGCAAATTTAAGGATCGGTATTTATAACGTAGGCCCAAATGACAAGCCTACTACCCCTATTGCACCTCCAACCGACCAAACTTGGTGGTATTATTACGACAACGCAGGTTTTCATGACTTTACCCTACCAGGAGGCGGTGTAAACGTTTCTAGCAACTTTGCTGTAGTTGTTGAAGTGTTGCCATCGGTATTCCCAACTGGGGAATTATTTAACTTGGATATTAACGGTACAGGAGAAGGCAGAGGCGAAAACCTATCGTCGTTGGCAGGTAGTGCCACCGGACAAAACTGGATTACCTTTTCGCAAGATGCCGATTTCTATATAGAGCCAATTATCCGACACAATAATACCCCTGCATTTCCGAACAGCTTTAGTTGTGTGGCTGCGGGTGGCACGGTAGCTTTCAACAGTGTAAGCTACAACTTTACCAAAGACAGCATGTTCAATACCATTGGCTTGAATGGCTATAGTGGTTCAAATACTTACTATAGCTGGAACTTTGGGGATGGTGGTACTTCTACCTTGGCAAACCCTTCGCACACATTCGTTTCTCCTGGTTTCTATACCGTAAGTGTAACCACTACCATAGAAGGATGGAACACCACTTGCCAAAGAACTGCTACTATGCAGGTTTCTGTTGGGCTAAACCTAACCGCTACTGGTGGCATACTTAACTGCTATAATGGTGCTGATGGCACTAGCACTGCCAGCATTGTAGGTGGCAAACCACCATACACCTATAGCTTAACCGGCCTTTCGCAAGAGTACTACTCTAATAATGGTGCATTCACCGGCTTAGCGGCTGGTAGTTATACCATGTACGTAAAAGACAACTTAGGTTGCGTTGATAGCGACACTTTCCTGATTACCCAGCCAACCCCTATTGTTTTCGGTACATCAACCGTTACCAACACTACTTGTGGTAGCTCAAATGGTTCTTTTATAGTTTCGGCTACTGGCGGCACAGGTGCCAAAGAGTATAGCCTAAACAAAACCGCATGGCAAGCATCAGGCACCTTTACTGGGTTAGCTGGTGGTGCTTATCAAGTGTATGTAAAAGACACAAAAGGTTGCCTTGACTCTACTATCGTATCAATAAACAACCAAGGTGCGCCATCAATAACCTCTTACACCAATCAAAACGTTAGTTGCTTTGGCTACAACGATGGCTCTATACAGGTAATTGCAAGCGGCGGCACTGGCACTTTGCAGTACAGCATAAATGGGGGCTTATCTTGGCAAGCATCCAATACCTTTAACAACCTTAGGGCTGGTAACTTTGTGGTATCGGTAAAAGACGCCAACCAATGCTTGGTTAACACGCCAATTATTGCGGTTATACAACCTCAGCAGCTTACGCTTAGCGCATCAGTAGTTCAACAGGTGCTTTGCAATGGCAATAGCGATGGTATTATACGTGTGGTAAGTTCTTCTGGTGGTTCTGGCGCGCATTCATTTAGCGTTGATGGTGTAAACTATGTATCGAACACACTGTTTCCTAACTTGTCTGCTGGCACATACACCGTATATGTAAAAGACGTTGCAGGTTGCACGGGTACTACTGAAGTTACCATATCTCAACCAGCGGTATTGGCAATAAGTGTAACTCCTTCTAATGCAAGCTGTTTTGGTAGCTCAAATGGCGAAATGAACAGCTCTGCAACAGGCGGCACTGCTCCTTATCAGTTCCGATATTTGCGCAATGGTGTTTGGTCATCATGGAGCAGCATCGGTTATTTTGGAAACCTAGAAGCCGGCTTGTATACCGTAATGGCTAGCGATGCTAAAGGTTGCGAAGCTTTCACTACCGTTACCATTGGTCAACCAGCTGCTATTTCACTAGCAACTTTAGTAGTTGGCAATACCGCTTGCGGCGATTCAAACGCTACTGTGTTGGTATCGGCAACTGGTGGCACTGCCCCATACGAATACCTAATTGATGAAGGCCCAACTTGGGTAACTGGTTCATCAGTAATGTTTGATAGCCTTGCTGCTGGAGGACATATTCTATTCGTGAGAGATGTTGCAGGTTGCCTAAACGCATTTACTGTAACTGTAGCCAACAGTGCTGGCCCAGCTATTACTGGTGTAGCTCATACCAATGCTACTTGCTATGGTGGCTCAGATGGAAGCATACACAGTATAACCTACTCTGGCGGCACGGGCACTATCTTGTTTAGTATGGATTTGGTAAACTGGGTAAATGCTGTTGGCTTTACTTCGTTTACAGGTTTATCTGCTGGAACTAAAAGGGTTTACATTAAAGACGCTGTAGGCTGTCTAAATTTTTATGACGTAGTTATTGGTCAAGGTCCTCAAATTATAATTTCGAACATAGCAACCGTTGACAATAGCTGCTTCGGCGGCTCAAACGGCAGTGCTGTGGTTACTGCTGCTGGTGGTACTGGCACGCTTGAATATAGCATTGATGGTGTTAACTTTCAAAGCAGCAATAGCTTTACTGGCTTATCAGCGGGAGGTTACCTATTCTATGTTAAAGATTTGGGTGGCTGCGGCAACTCCATGGTTGATTACATTAACCAACCAGAGCAAATTAAAATTTCGTTGGGTGTGCTAAACGTTGCCCCTTGTAATGGTGACGAAAATGGTAGAATCATTATAAATGCTACAGGCGGTACTGGTGCATACACCTATAGCCTAAACGGCAACAACTACTTTGGTAGCAATACCTTTACCGGACTAAATGGTGGCACCTATACTGTATACGTAAAAGATGCAGCCGGATGTGTAGTAACAGCTACCACTTTGGTAAATGAACCTACCACTTTGGTTATTGCCTCTGCTGCTACCGATGTGAGCTGCACTGGTGGTAACAATGGCGTAATCGATCTTTCGGTTTCTGGTGGTGTTCCGGCTTATTCATATTTCTGGGGCGGAAGCATATATACCGAAGACCGTTTCAATCTTTCTATCGGCCAATACTCAGTATCGGTAGTTGATGCCAATGGTTGCGAAAAAACCAAGTCGTTTGTTATAGAGCAACCCGCCAACCCAATTGTTTTGAATGCCGTGGTTACCGATGCATCAAATGCCAGTGCCAGCGATGGTTTAATTGACATTACCGTTACAGGTGGCACTGGTCCGTATACTTTCGATTGGTCGAACAGCGCCGTGTCTCAAGATTTGAGCGATGTTGCAGCCGGAACTTATTCGGTAAATGTAATTGATGCCAACAATTGCCAAGCATCTGCAAGCTTCACCGTTTCTTTCGAAACTGGCTTATTGGCTAGTCCTGAAAACAACTTGAAAGTGAGCGTATATCCAAATCCTGCAAAGGACAACCTTACCGTAAAAGGTGATGGTGTTTCGTTTGAAAGTGTAAGGGTATACAACTTGATTGGCAAAATGGTATTTGAAAACAACGAAGCGGCAAGCCAATATCAACTTAACCTTGATACGTTTACTGAAGGTATGTATATACTACAAGTAACCATTGACGGTAATTTGATAAACAAGCGTTTTGAAGTAATTAAATAGTTTGGT